>JAFVVU010000019.1 GCA_017502065.1 Clostridia bacterium
CCACGGATTTCAGGGCTGGAGCGCCAATGGTATGAATATGGTGAAAACCGCAGACGAGAAATACAGCGGAAACACCTCGGCGCATATAACGGCTTCATCCGGTTCGGTGGGTGTCCGCAGTCCGCTGATGCCCATAAATCAGGGCGAAACCTATACGGGATATTTCAATTATAAAACCAAAAATACAAATCTTAATATATATCTTGAATACTGGAAAAGTACCGATACTTCAAATGCATCCAACCGAGTGCTTGAAAAACACCATGCGCTTACGCCTACCACGGAAAATTGGGGTCAGGCGGTGTCCGAAACTCTTTCGGCTCCGTCGGGTGCAAAATATGTAGCAATTTCAATTTATTTCACATATTCATCTTCCGCTTCGGAAGCCTGGGTGGATAATGCATATCTTGTGCGCTCGGAAGCGCGCGGGAATTATGATACTCTGGTGTCGGATGAGTTTGTAACAGACGGCAGCAGCGGACTTAAACTTGTCGGCACAAATATGACATCGCCGAGAATTCCTGTGCTTTCGGCAAAGGAATATGTTGTCCGTGCAGATGTAAAAGGCGCGGCAACAATGAAGATGGTATATTACAATGTTGAAGATAAGATTATGGGTACATACACCGCTTCATCAAGCGGAACTGCTCCGCAGACGCTTGAAATACGAAAAAATGCACCCAACCATTCGCTGTATGCTTATGTATCGCTTGAAACAACGGGCACGGCATATTTTGACAATCTGCAGATGTTCACCGTAACCGACGGTATTTCAAACGCTTCGTTTGAGGATGTTACACATCTTGCGGGCGGCAAAATTGCTACCAACTGGCAAACCTTCGGCGATGTTGCGGCGCAGACGACAGGCGGCATAAATATGCCCGACCGTGCACTTGCAATGAAGCTTACGGGCAGTGGCGGAATCCGTTCGTCAATGATGAAAATAACCCCGGGCAAAGAATATCTTCTTGATTGTGCGGCAGTATCGGGCACAGTTAAAAAGCAGCTTGCATTTTATGATGATGGCTTTAACCGACTTTCCGTCGGCGCAATCGCTCCGCAAAATGCGGCATATGCCTGCGCGGAATTTATTGTTGAAGATACTACCGCGGTTATAGATGCGGTAAAATTCACTCCCTCGGTAATTGATGTTGCGGACAAGGTGCAGCTTTTTATTGATGATTATGTAATAGAATCAAGCACTCTTACCCGCACATTCCATCAGGGTAAAAAGACCGACCCGCTTGAAGCAATGAAACCCGTTAAAGACGGGTCAATGCCGTGGCAGACCAACGGTGCTTATTTGTACGGCAGTGTTTTGTATGACGAAAAAGAAGAACTGTTTAAAATGTGGTATTCAAGCTATAATCCCATAGGTTCTGACCGTGTGGCTGTTTTGTCAAACTATGCAACCTCAAAAGACGGTGTCAGCTGGGAGCTTCCAAACCTGGGAATCGGCTTCGGAAGCTATGGTACGGATAATAATATCACAGGCAACTACCATAATCAGTCAGTATTTCTTGAATATGATGATGCGGGAAATCCGCAGTACACAATGATTACATATCTCGGCGGTACGGGATATCAGTATATGCATTCAACCGACGGTATTCACTGGACTCAGGGCGATACTGCAATCGGCGGCAGCGGCACATACGACGTGGTTTCCGCGGCTCCCGATAAAACGAATGACAGATATATTTCCGTTGCCAAAATTTACGGACTAGGCGATTCTCACCGAACACAGTACACTCTGTACGGAAAAGGAAACAAATGGAGCGGCAGATATATGAGCAACTCCATTGCCGACCTTATAGATGCGCAAACCTGTTACCGTCCCGAATCCTACGGTATGGGACTTTATGAACGTGACGGTGTGTACATCGGTTTTGACTGGCTGTACCGCACACCCGGACCGGGCGGAAACCGTAACTGGTCGGTCGGCACAATCGAACCGCAGCTTGCGTTCTCGCGTGACCTTACGGAAGAATGGCAACGCCCGACAACACAGGCACTCGTTCCGCTGGGGGCGGACGGTGAAATAGATGACGGCATAATTGATACTGCAAACTATGCAATTGAAGTTGGTAACGAGGTGTGGCTGTACTGCGGTGTCTGGGACGGCAACCACGGCATCAGCAACCGTGATTGTAACACATATATTGCAAAATGGCGTCTTGACGGATTCGTATCAATGAACGGCAGCGGCATACTTACCACAAAACAGCTTGATTTTGAAGGGGATGCACTCTACATCAACTCAAAAGGCAACGTAACCGTAGAGCTTCTCGATGCAAACGGCAATTCAATTCTCGGCGAAAGTGATGTTATTTCTGCCGACAGCGTAAAAAATCTTGTTACATGGAACGGCGTAAGCGACCTTTCTTCAATAAATCAGCCCGTGAAAGTAAAAATAAATGCCGTAAATGCGGAAATTTATTCTTTTGAATTCGGCAAAGGCCCGGGCGTAAGATTTGAGTGGAACGGCAATGACTGTACGGTTACACTTGATTCCCTTGAAGAAGGCGCAACAATAAAAGCGGCGGCATACACGGAAGAAAGACTTGTTGAAACAGTAACATTTGATTCGGAAAAAATGAGTGCAGTTCTTTCGGGCGATACCGTTAAGGTATTCTTCTGGAAAGAAAATCTTATGCCCGTGCGAAACGCCGTGGAATCCAAAAAACCCGAATAATATATTTCGGGATGTAAGGATTTTTCATTAAATCACGTTAGTTTTGTCTCATCAAATGTTAATATTGTCAATTTACCTTATCATCCGGCAGTGATATAATAAAGGAAAATTATTATATCCGGAGGGGTTAATATGAAATTAAGAGATAAATTCTGGATCTGGGGACAGGGCGCAGGTACACATCACAGCGCAGAAAGATTCAAGCTTGTAGGGGAAAATAAAATGTCACCTATTGAAGGTGCACGTTATCTCGGTATACCGAATATGTGCCGTGTTGTTATGGACGGCGATTTGCAGGTTCCGATTGATATTGACAAAGAAGGCGTTGTTTTAAACGAACTTAAAAAAGTTATATGGTCAATCTACGGAAGTGACCGCACAGGAGAAGTAAGCTATTATGATGAAATCATCAGAATGCTTGACAAATGCCCGAACATCATGGGCGGTATTTTTGACGATTTCCTTGCTAAACAGGAACGTCTTGACGAATGTCCACCGGAAAAAATTCACGAAATGAGAGCAAATATTGAAAAAATTACAGGCAAACCCTTTGAAATGTGGCTTGTTGTGTATGTTTTCGAGCTTTTTGAGAAATATAAACCGTGGATGGATGCTGTTGACGTTGTAACAATGTGGACATGGAAAGCAACCGAAATCAAAAATATGCGTCAGAACTACGAAACATTAAGAAAAATCACAGGTCCGGACAAGAGAATTGTGCTTGGTAACTACATGTGGGATTACGGCAATGCACAGCATATGAGACCGGAGGATATGCAGTATCAGCTTGATTTACAGTATGAAATGCTGAAATCAAAGGAAATTGACGGAATTATCTTCTGCTCAAACTGCACAGCAGACTGCGGTCTTGAAACATCCGACATGGTCCGTGATTTCATTGCAAAACACGGCGACGAAGAAATTTAAAAAATTTTTTAAAAAACTATTTACAAATGGTAAATGCTGTGGTATAATACTGAGTGTTACTCTTTGCTCAGTATATGGGTTCACCGTCCTGTACTTAGCTTATGAGTGTATTAAAATATGGAGGTGTTACTATGATACGTAAGGACGTAAAACAGGCAGTTATAGCTGAATACAAACTTCACGATACTGATACAGGATCCCCTGAAGTTCAGGTAGCTATTCTCACAGCCAGAATCAACGAGCTCAACGAGCATCTTAAGGTTCATAAGAAGGATAACCATTCCAGACGTGGTCTTCTTAAAATGGTTGGTCAGCGTCGCGGACTTTTGAATTACCTTGCAAAAGTTGATATTGAAAGATACCGTGCCGTTGTTGCAAAACTCGGTCTGAGAAAGTAATACAAAAAGGGGCGGTGCATAGCATCGCCCTTTAAAAATTTAAACAAGGGTACTGGTAAATTAGCAGCTTAGATATGGCGCTGAAGCCGTTTTGGCGATATATCTAAGTGCTAAATGCCGGCCCTCGAGAAAAGGAGAAAAATATGTTCAGAACTTTTGAAACCACTTTGTCCGGCAGAAAAGTTGTTGTTGAAACAGGTAAAATGGCTGGCCTTGCAAACGGCAGTGCCCTTGTAAGATTTGGCGATACAGTTGTTCTTGCAACTGCAACAGCATCTGCAAAACCCCGTGAAGGAGTTGACTTCTTCCCGCTCAGCGTTGACTATGAAGAAAAGCTTTATGCTGTAGGTAAAATTCCGGGAAGCTTCCAGAAACGTGAAGGAAAACCAAGCGAAAAGGCAATTCTTGCATCAAGATGTATTGACCGTCCGCTTCGTCCGCTTTTCCCGAAAGACCTCCGAAACGACGTTTCTATCGTAACAACAGTAATGTCTGTTGAACAGGATAACTCACCTGAAATTGCGGCAATGCTCGGCGCAGCAATCGCAATTCAGATTTCCGATATTCCATTTAATGGTCCGGTTGCAAGCGTTGCAGTTGGTCTTGTTGACGGCGAAATCATTATCAACCCGAACCAGGCGCAGAGAGAAAAATCTGCACTTACACTTACAGTTGCTGCAAGCCTTGAAAAAATCGTTATGATTGAAGCAGGCGCAAAAGAAGTTCCTGATGATGTAATGCTTGAAGCAATCCTTAAAGCACACGAGGTTATTAAAGACCTTTGTAAATTCATTATCGAAATCGGTAACGAAATCGGTAAACCGAAATTTGAATATGCTTCCTGCGAAGTTGATGCAGAGCTCTATAACGACATTAAAGAATTTGCAATCGAAAAAGTACGTGCCGCAATGGACACAAACGACAAAACTGTTCGTGATGCACGTATGCAGGTTGTTGAAGATGAAATTGCAGCCGAATTTGGCGAAAAATATGAAGGCAGAGAAGCAGAAATTGCAGAAGCAATTTACAAACTCCAGAAATACGTTGTTCGTCGCTGGTTACTTGACGACGGCAAACGTGTTGACGGTCGTGGAATTAACGAAATAAGACCGCTTGCTGCTGAAGTTGGACTCCTTCCGAGAACACACGGTAGCGGTATGTTCACAAGAGGACAGACACAGGTTCTCACAATTGCAACACTTGGCGCAATCGGTGATGCTCAGAAACTCGACGGTATTGATACCGACGAATCAAAAAGATATATTCATCACTACAACTTCCCGTCATACAGCGTTGGCGAAACAAAACCGTCAAGAGGTCCGGGAAGACGTGAAATCGGTCACGGTGCTCTTGCAGAAAAAGCTCTTGAACCGGTTATTCCTTCTGAAGAAGAATTCCCGTATGCAATCCGTATGGTTTCCGAAGTATTAAGCTCAAACGGTTCAACATCACAGGGTGCTATCTGCGGTTCAACACTTGCTCTTATGGATGCCGGTGTTCCAATTAAGGAACCTGTTGCAGGTATTTCCGTTGGTCTTATCACAGAAGCAGACAGATGGATGACAATGCTTGACATTCAGGGCGTTGAAGACTTCTTCGGCGATATGGACTTTAAAGTTGCAGGTACTAAAAACGGTATCACAGCAATCCAGGTTGATATTAAAATTGACGGTCTTACACCAGAAATCATTGCAGAAGCATTTGATAAAACAAGAAAAGCAAGATTCTACATCCTTGATGAAATTATGCTTAAAGCAATTCCGGAAGTAAGAGAAGAACTTTCTCCGTATGCACCGAAAATGATTTCGTTCACAATCGATCCTGAAAAAATCCGTGACGTAATTGGTTCAGGCGGAAAAACAATCCAGAAAATCATTGCTGATACAGGCGTTAAAATTGACATTGAAGACGACGGCAGAGTATTTATTGCCGCTGTTGATTCAGCTTCCGGAGATAAAGCTAAAAAGATTATCGAAGGTATCGTAAAAGAACCACAGCCGGGCGAAATCTACGAAGGTACTGTTGTAAGAACAACAACATTCGGTGCGTTTGTTGAAATTCTTCCGGGTAAAGACGGTCTTGTACACATTTCAAAACTTGACAGCAAACGTGTTGAAAAAGTTGAAGATGTTGTACTCATCGGTGATGTAATTAAGGTTAAGGTTCTCGAAATTGACAAAATGGGCAGAATCAACCTTGCAAGAATCCTTCCGGAAAAAGAAGAATTCTAAAAAATATAAAAACTAAATCAGGGGTGCTTGCGTTTGCAGGCTGAGAGGATTTTTTGGTCCAACCCTTTAAACCTGATACGGATAATGCCGGCGTAGGAAGAATATTTTAAGTATTTAAATTGCAGGCATTACCGCCTGCAATTTTTTTATGGGATGTGGATAATATGAACACAAGAAAAATAACAACAGGAGCTTTAATGGTAGCGGTAGCGACGGTACTGTCAATGATTCCGCTTATCCGCCTGCCGCAAGAGGGGACAGTAACCCTTGCGTCAATGGCGCCGATAATACTGTTTTCGTTTTCGGCAAACCTCAAATATTCGCTGATAACATCATTTGTATATTCACTTATACAAATGATGCTTGGCGGAATCGCGCCGCCGGCAGAAAACTTTTTGTCGTATATGGCAGTAATTCTGCTTGATTATGTTATTGCATTTACGGTACTTGGCTTTGCCGGAAGCATAAAACGAAGATTTAAAAATAAATACATAGGTGCAGGCGTGGGCACAGTTAGTGTCACACTTGCAAGATTTATGTGCCATTTCATGTCGGGAATACTCATCTGGAGTGTATACGCACCGGAAGGACAGTCGGCGGCGATTTATTCGCTTATATATAATGGTTCATATATGTCGATTGAAATTGTAATAACAACAATTGTTTCAGTTCTTCTTTCAAATCAGCTTGATAAATCCCTGAATATGTGATATACTATATGCATATTTGAAATTTGGGGTGTTTTTATGAAAGTAACAGAAAAAATAGCATATATAGGCGTAAATGACAGGGAAATTGACCTTTTTGAAGGACAGTATGTTGTTACGAACGGAATGGCGTATAATTCCTATGTGATTTGCGATGAAAAAATTGCCGTTTGTGATACGGTGGATAAAAATTTTGGTGATGAGTGGTTTGCTAATATAGAAAATACCCTGCAGGGAAAAGAGCCTGATTTTCTTATTGTTCACCACATGGAACCCGACCATTCCGCAAACATTGATAAATTTATGGAAAAATATAAATCTGCTACAGTTGTTGCAACGGCAAAAGCTTTTACAATGATGAAACAGTTTTTCGGCACAGATTATGCTGAAAGACAGATTGTTGTGGGCGAGGGGGATACACTTTCACTCGGCGAAAGTGAACTTACATTTGTAACAGCACCAATGGTACACTGGCCGGAGGTTATGCTCAGCTATGAAAAATCTTCAAAAACTCTGTTTTCGGCAGATGCATTCGGTAAATTTGGAGCAATGGATGCCGAAGAAGAATGGGATTGCGAAGCAAGAAGATACTATATCGGTATCGTAGGAAAATACGGTGCTCAGGTACAGGCACTTCTCAAAAAAGCGGCAGGACTTGATATTGCAAGAATTTGTCCTCTTCACGGACCGGTACTTTCGGACAACCTTTCACA
>JAFVVU010000211.1 GCA_017502065.1 Clostridia bacterium
CTGTGCATTTTATCGCAGCCCTTACGCTTTTTTGATTTTGTGGTATGTCTTTTTACCTTTTTTAATTACAAATTCATCTGCAGTCGGCTGCCACATCGGGTCTGTAATTTTTTCGTTTTCAACAGATACGCCGCCGCCTGTTACAAGACGTCTTGCTTCGGATTTTGACGGGCAAAGTCCTGATTCTACAAGAATATCAAGAATTGTTTTGCCTGTTAAATCCATCTCGGTTGAAGGCATATTTGCTTCATCTGCAGCGCCTGTGAAAAGACTTTCAGCAGTTGCTTTTGCTTTGTTTGCTTCTTCTTCACCATGAACAAGTTTTGTAACTTCATATGCAAGAATTTTCTTTGCTTCGTTAAGCTCTGCACCTTCCCATTTTTCCATTTTTCTGATTTCGTCCATAGGAATAAATGTAAGGAGTTTAAGACATTTAATAACATCAGCATCCTGAACATTTCTCCAATACTGATAGAAATCGTAAGGAGATGTTTTGTTCGGGTCAAGCCAAACCGCTCCGGACTGTGTTTTACCCATTTTCTTACCTTCACTGTTTGTGAGGAGAGTAAATGTCATACCGTAAACCTGTTTCTGGTCTTTCTTACGGCAAAGCTCAAGTCCGCCGAGGATGTTACTCCACTGGTCGTCACCGCCAAGCTCAATTTTACAGTCATATTTTCTGCTGAGCATAAGGAAGTCGTAGCTCTGCATAAGCATATAGTTAAATTCAAGGAATGAAAGACCTTTTTCAAGTCTCTGTTTGAAACATTCCGCTGTAAGCATTTTATTTACAGAGAAGCAAGCTCCGATATCACGTAAGAACTCTACGTAGTTAAGGTCGAGTAACCAATCAGCGTTATTCACCATAATTGCTTTATCGTCTGAGAAGTCAATTACGCTTGAAAGCTGTTTTTTGAAACATTCACAGTTATGGTCAATGATTTCTTTTGTCATCATCTGGCGCATATCTGTTCTTCCCGACGGGTCGCCGATATGACCTGTGCCGCCACCAACGAGGGCGATCGGACGGTGACCGTGCATCTGCATATGGCGCATTACAACCATCTGCAGAAAATGTCCTACGTGAAGGCTGTCAGCCGTAGGGTCAAATCCTATATAAAAAGTTACTTTTTCCTTTCCGAGAAGTTCCCTGATTTCTTCTTCGTGTGTTGTCTGTGCTATAAGTCCTCTTTCCTGAAGCACGTCAAAAACATTTGCCATTGTTACCAAACTCCTTTACGAATTATATAAGTTATATAATATACCTTTTTTATTTAAAAGCTCATCAAAAGTGCCTGTTTCGGCAATGCCGTCATATGTCAGGACAACCACTTTTGCAGCATTTTTTACTGTTGAAAGCCTGTGCGCTATGGTTATTGTTGTTCTGCCTTTAGAAAGTTCTTCAAGCGACGCCTGCACAAGTCGTTCGCTTTCATTATCAAGCGCTGATGTTGCTTCATCAAGAATGATTATTGCAGGGTTTTTAAGGAACACTCTTGCAATACTTATTCTTTGCTTTTGTCCGCCCGAAAGCTGAACACCGCGTTCGCCGACATTCGTGTCATACCCCTGCGGAAGTGACATTATAAAGTCATGTGCACCGGCTTTTTTTGCCGCATCGATAATTTCTTCTTTTGATGCACCGGGTCTGCCGTATTCAATGTTTTCATACACACTGCCGGCAAACATATATACATCCTGCTGAACAACGCCGATATTTCCGCGAAGCGAAGCAAGTTTTATATCTTTTACGTTAATTCCGTCAACGAGAATTTCGCCGCTTGTTACATCATAAAATCTTGGAATTAGACTGCAAAGCGTTGTTTTTCCGCCGCCTGACGGACCAACAAGCGCCACGTTTTCACCGGGCGATATTTCAAGATTTATGTTACTAAGTACATATTCTTTTTTGTTACCATATTTAAAACCAACGTTCTTAAGGCTGATGTGACCCTGTACGTTTTCAAGGGTTACGGCATCTTCTTTATCTGTTATATCAGGATTTATATCCATTATTTCAAGGAATCGTTCAATACCTGTCATTCCCCTTTGGAACTGTTCGCCGAACTCCACAATTTTACGTACGGAGTTGATAAGCGCCGTTACATACAAAAGATATGCCATAAGGTCGGCGGCATTGATCTGCCCATAAATCATAAAGATTGAACCGGCAATTACCACCGCAATATACATAATACCGTCGTACATACGGGTGGTTGTCTGGAAGCCTGCCATGTATTTATACATTTTCTGTTTTATGGACAGGAACTTCTGATTTCCCTGACCGAATTTTTCAATTTCAAGCTGTTCGTTTGCAAAGGATTTTACAACCCTTACACCGAGGAGACTATCCTCAACCTGAGAATTAAGCTCCCCTATCTGCACCCTTGATTCACGGAAAGCCGTTTTCATTTTTTTATTGAAATAGGATGCGCACACTATCATCAGCGGAATTATTGCAAAAATGATAAGCGTTAGCGGAACGTTTATAAACGAAAGCACTGTAAACGATACTATAATTTTAATTCCTGCAATAAAGAATTCTTCAGGACAGTGATGTGCAAACTCGGTTACGTCAAAAAGGTCACTTGTTATTCTTGACATAATCTGCCCTACACGGATATTGTCATAATATGAAAAAGGAAGTTTTTGCAAGTGGTCAAACATATCTCGGCGCATATCAGTTTCGATTTTTGTGCCCATAACGTGACCGACGGATGCCATATAGAAGTTTGCCGCACTGTCAATTATACGAAGAACAATATAAGGTCCGCCAAGTGCAAGCACGAGAGGTACTGTAAGGCTTGCAATATCGTAGATACCAAGGTTTGTTATATGCCTTACGATAACCGGAAGCACAAGCTCACACACTGTGGTAAGTGCTGCACAAAAAAGGTCTGATACCATTGTGCCGACATACGGTTTATAGTACGGAGCAAATCGTTTAATTAAGCCTGATGTTTTCTTTCCTGCCATTTCTTTTCCTTTCATTTCAATCATATTATATAATTTTATCACAGATTTTGCAATTATTCAATAGAATTTTTAGAATTTATATAAATTATTGACTTTAAATTACATTATGATATAATAATATATATTAATATTTTAAAGGGATTTATATGAGAAAATTACTTAGTTATACAAGACGTGCTGTTGACGATTATAATATGATTAACGAGGGTGACCGTATTGCCGTTGGGGTTTCCGGCGGCAAGGACAGTATTGCACTTATGCTTGCTCTTAACGGGTTAAAGAGGTTTTATCCCAAAAAGTTCGAGCTTGTTGCAATAACACTTTCACTTGGTTTTGAAGGTGCGGACTACTCCCCGCTTATAAAACTTTGCGAAGAAAACGGTATTGAGCTTATAATTGAACAGACTAATATTGCCGAAATTGTTTTTGATATCCGCAAGGAAGAAAGTCCGTGTTCGCTTTGCGCAAAAATGCGCAGAGGTGCACTTCACGATGTTGCGATAAAACACGGTTGCAACAAGGTTGCACTCGGTCATCACAATGACGATGTTATTGAAACATTTTTCCTGTGTCTTTTTCAGGAAGCACGTTTAAGCTGTTTTGCTCCGGTAACCTATCTCGACAGACGGAATATAACACTTATCCGTCCGTTCATTTATGTACCGGAAAACGAAATCAAGCATTTTATTAAAGCGAATAATATTGAGGTTATTCACAATCCCTGTCCTGCCGACGGAGTAACAAAACGTCAGTATATGAAGGATTTAATCAGGGATTTGTGCAAGGAAAACATCGGTCTTAAGGAGCGTATTTTTCACGCGGTAAACACATCAAAAATTGACGTATGGGGCGGTGACATCAAGAATGTATCGGATTCTGGTAACAAGTGATTCACACGGCGACTACGAATACATCTGCGATGCCATTGACAATATTATCGATATCGACCTTATTGTCCATTTAGGTGACCATGCAGCAGATATACGCGAGGTTATGAAAAAGTATCCCGATTATGAATTTAGGAGC
>JAFVVU010000212.1 GCA_017502065.1 Clostridia bacterium
CCCGTCAGGTTTACGGAACATATAACCGTTTGCAAGTCCCAGCATTGCCCTTATGAACGTATAGTTTTCATATTCCGCCGGTTCATTTTTCGGACCTCCCTGCAGCTTTTCTTTAACAACCTTTGCTTTCAGAAAAGCTTTATCACTGCCGGTATCTTCAGGCAAAAACTCCCTTACGGCATACCCTTTTATATATCTTTCAGGGAAAAGATATTCACCTCGGTCTTTGTTATATGAGGTCCTATTGATACCGTTTTTCATAATCGTATACAAGACAAACATATGATTGAGTTTTTGCAGCATTGTTTCCGTTTCGTCCGTATCAGCATAAAGAAACGTGCCGTATGCGTGCTTGATTTCCGAATGCACTTCTCCGGCTGTTGTTCCTTTAAGAAGAAATCCGCCAAAGCCCTTTGACTGTCGCGCACCGAAAACATTAAGAATAAAAAACTTTCTCAGATTTTTATGTATATATGCCGCAAGATCCTCTTTATGACATATAATATCAAGCTGGCAATCAAAGAATACAATTCTTTTATCTTCTTCGTCCGCTTTGCTGGCAAAATAGTTTTTTATTTTCTTTATGTCAATCCAGTCCTTTGATGCCGTTCTCCTTATCTGCATCTGATAATCAAGCGAGGTTGCTCCCTTCATGGTGCGCCATTCTTCAGGAACGGCATCTCCTTTTTCCTCAACGGATTGTATAATAAACCTGTCAAGCTTGGGTTTTACCTCGCTTGCGCGAAGTGTTGCATCCTTCATTCTCCACTGAAAATGTATAAGCGGTGTCTGTGCAATAAGAGTATATGAATGTATGAAACTGTATTTACTTTCCATAAATATTCTCCTTAACTGTACCGAACCCCATTGAATTTTTGCCGCCAAGTCCCGTATAATATATAAATTCAAGCACTTCGGGCGGTGCAATTACCATGCACTGTCCGTAATATCCCGTTATAAATGATTTTTTGTATCTTGTGACGCATTTGTCCCTTGCGCCGATGCGAAGCGGCAGAACTGCAACCTCGCCCTCAGGGTTTTTGCCGTAAAAGGAAGTATATTTTCTTATTACATTATCACGGATTCCTTTGGCAAACTCCTCATCCGCAGGCGAAAAATATCTTGAAAATCCGTTTCTGTCCGTTACATAATGAATAAGCGGTGTGTCCATTTCAAAAACGACTTTTCCGGAATCAAATTTCCGCTTTGATATCTGATATGAATCAACACGGCATTTTTGTCCGTTTACCGAAATTTCTTTATTTTCAAGGCCCTTTTCTATTGCATCAATAATGCGGTCATCTGCCGAGCGGATTTCCCACGTTGCCGGAGCTGAAAGCATCAGCGCACCGTCATAAAAACGATATTTCCCGTGCAAATCCGTAAAACAAAAGAATTTAAACTGTTTTTCCTTGCCGGGTTGTTTATTATGAATTTCATCGGCGAGCGCCTTATCGGCACTCATCAGGTTATATACAATACCCTGCAGTATTTCAAAATGGGCAAGCGGCAGAAAAATCTCGCCGTCCGCCATTAGAGTAAGCTTAATTGATTTCATATTTTCTCCTTACCATAATATCATTTGTATGATTTTGCATATTCTCCGGGGGCTGTCCCAACAACGCGCCGGAATTCATACGAAAAATAGCTCAGGCTTTCAAATCCGCATTTTTCGGCAACAGTACCCACCGAATAATATCCCGTTTTCAAAAGCAGCTTTGCACTTTCAATCCTTTTATTTTTGATGTATGCTGCAGGCGAGGCTCCAAACGCTTTTTTGAATTCCTTGCGCAGATAAACGTCGCTTACACCCGCATTCTCAGCCACCGCCGATACACTAAGTGCGCCCGACGAAAGATTTTTATGGATATATTCCTTTGCTTTTATCATACGAAGTGATGCTGTTTCCTGACCGGAAACCATGTTCTGATTAAGCTTTTCAAGAGTTTCATAAAACAAAGAAAATGTGGTATATCTGTGAAGCCCCTTTTGTTTGTAAAGCGCGGCAAAAAGTGCATATAATTCAATTTCTCTTTCGGGTTTGAACACAAATGCCCGTGCACCCGGAATTTCCTCGGCAAGCTTAAAATGCACCACAAGGATTTTGCTGTTTTCATGAATTTTTGTGTGATAGCTTACACCTTGCGGAACATATGTTATACTGCCCGCCGTTGACATTAAATTTTCCGTTTCAGTTTTTACCTGTACTTTTCCGGAAATGCGAAAAGACAGCGCATGAAACGGTCGTCCGGGCACAAAAACCTCTTCCGTTTTTTGAAAATCAACTTCATAAACTTCTATATCTGTAACTGTCATTTTATTCGAAAAAAACATCTGATCACCGCCTTTTTTACTATAATACCATAAATTTACAAAAATTGCAAGCTTTCGTTTTTCTAAACTTTTTTCGTTTTTTGTGATTGCACACTCTCGTCCATCGTGTTATACTGAAATCATAATATATAAGGAAGGAAGATTTGTATGGAAAATCTTGCAAAAATTATAGAAGCTGCCGCAAAACGCGAAGGCATTGACCTTATCGGATTTGCTCCGAAAGAAAGATTTGCCAAAGTTAAACCCGAGCACAACCCGTTTTCAATTTTCCCGGAAGGCGAAACTGTTATTATGCTCGGCAAGCGCATCTGCCGCGGCTCTCTCCGTGGAGTTGAAGAAGGTACAAACTTTGGCGATTATGCACTTTTCGGCAAAAACTGGCTTGAAGATGAATTTTTATCTCTTGCCTGCTATAACCTGACAAATGTTCTTGAAGACAACGGCTACGAAGCTGTTCCGCTTTTCCCGAACCCGTCCGAAATTGCTCCGTCGGGTATTTCCGTAGGCGACGGCAGACCTGCTCCCAACGTGTTCCCCGACTTTACATATGCCGCAGTTGCTGCCGGTGTTTGTGAAATTTCTTACAGCGGACTTCTGTTCTCCGAAAAATTCGGTTCACGCCAGAGATTCCACATGATTATTACTGATGCGGTGCTCCCTGCAACACCGATTATGACAAAAAGCGTATGTACAAAATGCAAAAAATGTGCCGATGCCTGTCCTCTTGGCGCAATAAGCAAAACCGAAACCCGCGAAATTGAAATCTGCGGCAAAAAAATGGAAATTGCCGTTGTTGATTATGAAAAATGTAAAGCTTGCAAAAACGGCGCAATTCCCAACCGTTTTACAGATGCAGGCTGTCCCGACCGAGTAGCTGCACTGTGTAACCGCACATGTATGTGCAATCTTGAAGAATCGGACATTCTTGAAAATAAATTTGAAAACCCGTTCCGCACAAGTGCGCCGTGGGCTATCGGCACAAACGGTATGCCGTATGAACGCGATACCGAAACCGCAAATGTTCTGGGAGGAGAGTTTTCTTCCGACGGAAAGCGAGGCCATAAATAATGAAGCTGACCAGCCAGATGATTAAAGATAAGGCGAAAGAGCTTGGGATTGACTGTATTGCCATTGGTAATATAGAGCGTTTTGAAAGCGCGCCGACTCTTATGTCGCCGAAAACATATTTCCCGGGCGCAAAATCGGTAATTGCCCTTGCAATGCGTATTCCGCGCGGAACTTACCGTGGAATTGAAGAGGGTACTCACTGGCATAACTATACGTTTTATTCGTATAATAAGCTCAATTCGTTTTTCCGCCCGATAAAATCGTACAATTTAGCATGTTTTATTGAAGACCACGGTTATGAAGCCGTTGCACATTATCCTGCAGTACCCGAAGGTAACGGCGTAACAAGAGAGCCTGTTGCCGAAGGCAAAGTTCCAGCCGATGTAGTCTGCAGTGTGCGTCTTATTGCCGCAGGTGCAGGACTTGGTGAAATCGGCTTTTCCAAGGTATTTTTAACAAAGAAATTCGGACCTCGTGTTCGACTCGGACTTATTTTTACCGATGCGGAGCTTGAGCCCGATCCGATTCTGGAAACAGGCGATATTTGCATTCATTGCGGCGCCTGCCAGAGAGAATGTCCCGGAAATGCGGTGCCGTCCGTTAAAGATATTACAAAACGTATCGAGGTAGATTTCGGCGAGAAAAAAGTATGGTACGGAGATGTGCAGATGGGACGTTGTACCCTTTCACATCACGGATTTAATAACGAATGTTCGCCGTTCCATAAAAAAGAATTCCCGAATATGGCGTTCGATGTCCGCAGCAGCGATATGACGGAGGAGGAAGCATATATTTTATGCTATGCTCTTGCCGGTGCAAAATGGGGACGAAAACCCGACACCAACTCCGTTATGCAGTATTATGACTATATTCTTAAACATACCGGATATTTTGCAATATGCGGCGCAAGAGGATGTATCCGCGCGTGTATGAACGCACTTGAAAAAGCGGACAGAATTGAAAATAAGTTCCATAATCCGTTTTATAAGAAAAAAAGCTGGCTGCTTCCGAATAAGCCGGTGGAAATTTCAAAAGGGGTTAACCCGTTCCGCGAAAAATATCTGGACGAAAAATATCCCGGTATCCGTAAAAACGAATACGAAAAGAAAGACTAAACAAAAAAACCGATGCAATCGCATCGGTTTTTTAATATCCGTATCTTTTTTTCTTTATTATAATAAACACCGCGCCTAAAAACGCCGCCATAAATTCCGCAACTATGATCGATGACCATATTCCGTTTATTCCCCACCATATTGGCAGAAGAAGTATTGCCGCCACCTGAAATACAAGCGTACGGAGAAACGAAATAAGTGCGGAGGTAAGTCCGTCACTGAGGGCGGTGAAAAATCCCGACGAGAATATTGCATATCCCATAAACAAAAACGAAAGTGCAAATATTTTAAATCCCGATACGGTAAGCTTTGTAAGCTCAGCATCGTATCCCACGAAAAAGCTTGACATAGGCAGGGCAAAAACCTCGCCGATTATTATCATCAAAGCGCCTACAACCCCTGTTATAATAAGGCTTTTCTTCAGAAGCCCTTTCAGCTCTTTACTATTTTTTGCACCATAATTATATCCGAATACGGGCGCTATTCCCACAGAATATCCCATAAATGCAGAGGCAAAAATCCAGCTTACATACAGCATCACGCCGTATGCCGCAACTCCGTCTTCACCTGCATATTCCATAAGCTGAAGATTGTACAGAATACCCACAAGATTCATTGATACGTTGCTCATAAACTCCGATGAACCGTTTGTGGCCGCCTTTGTAATGGCTTTTCCGTCAAATTTTGTTTTGCCAAGTTGCAGAATACTGTCGTTTTTACGGGAAAAATAGATAATCGGCAAGATGCCGCCCACAACCTGACTTGCTGCCGTTGCAATTCCTGCGCCGAGAAGCTTGTGTTCCTGCGGAAGAAGTATTACAAGCACCGCATCAAGCACCATATTTGTAACGCCCGATGCAACTGTTACTACAAGACCGAGCTTTGGTTTTTCTGCTGTTACAAAAAAGCTCTGGAACATCAGCTGAAGCACATAAAACGGCAGTGCCGCAAGGTTTACGATTCCGTATACAACACAGTCGTCAAAAAGCTGTCCCGATGCGCCGAGCGCCTCCGAAATGGGACGGATGAATATAATGCCGAGTACGGCAAAAAGCACACCGAGCGCGAATGCAACATACACAAAAAGCGAAAAATAGCGGTTTGCTTTTTTGCTGTCGCCCTCGCCAAAGGTTTTTGCAACAATTGCAGTTCCGCCCGTTCCGAACATAAACCCAACGGTTGACAGTATCATCAGAATCGGGAATATAAGATTTATTGCCGCAAACGCCGTTTTCCCCGCAAAATTGGATACGAAAAATCCGTCTACCACGCCGTAGACTGATGTAAATATCATCATTGCAACCGACGGCAAAGTAAAGTGCATAAGCTTTTTATATGTAAAATGGTCCGAAAGCTGTATTTCCATTTGTTTCTCCTTATAATTATTTTGCCAAGAAGATATTATAATATATATACCGGAATAAGTCAACAATAAAGCCGATGCTTTTGCATCGGCTTTTCATTTAATAATTATTCCATGCCATCCAGCAGTCTTTTTGCATCAGCATTTCCCTGCTCAGCGGCTTTTGCAGCTTTTTTAAAATACGGCAGTGCCAAAATGTACATTTCATCTCTGTAACATTTCTTCGCATGTTCTATTTCCACGCCTCAAATATGCCTCTATCATTCCACAATATATGCTTCGCAAAACGGTGTAAGGCTTGTCATACTGTTCCAAAACATAATTTTGTCACCTGCATCAAGAGTAAATTCCTTTGTGATACCTACAACGGCAACATCAGCAGCGCTGACGGTTACCGGCACGCATTCAATGTTTGCAAGTCTTTCGCTGTCATAGTCGGCAAAAATCACCATATATGTTCCGGCTTCCGGAAGTACAACGTCTGCGCTTTTGCTGTTTGCATCATAACCGATAATTGCAAATTCCGGCTGCACCCACACCGCATATAATGTTTTTACAGTATTTTCGTTATAATCAGCACCGGCCCTGTATTTAACGGCTCCGCCCTCTGTTTCTGCCCAGCCATAGAAAATATATCCGTCTTTCCGGGGTTTCTGTTCACTGATTTTCATCATAACATCGTGCGTTTTCGTCTGACTTTCAGGCACATTTGTTGCACCTTCGGCTACATACGAAAGTTCGTACGTAGCCACTTCCCACATAGCATATAATGCCAGCGGCCTGTTTTCTGAGTAATAGTCCCCCGGCGAATAGACTGTTTCTGTTTCCGGGTCTAACCAGCCGACAAATGTATATCCTGTTTTTTTAGGTATCAAGTTACTGAGAGTAATTCTGCTGTTGTAATGTTTTGTCTGGGTTCTGGGGACACTTGTTGCACCTTCGGCTGAATAAGTGATTTCGTAAGGTATTCTCTTGTAGATTGCATAAAAATCAGTATCGCCCTTTAACTGAACCTGCCCTGTCAAAGGCTCTCCGTCCTGTGTCTGTGCCCAACCTGCAAAATAATATCCTGTATTCACGGGCCAATCGTCCGGAATTTCGGTGGGAAGTGTATACAGGCTCCACTCCTGCGATGTGATTTTGGTTTCGGTTCCGTTATTTGCATAAAGATTTACAGTATACTGCGTCTGGTCCTGCCATATTGCTTTAAATGTGACAGATCCTTTGGCGGTAACATTTATAGAGCTGCCTTCCTGATATATTTCGCCGTTATTTTCCCAATGTGAAAGCTCTTTGCCTTCAGGCGGTGAAATCGTATTCCATGCCGGAACAGGAATGTTTCCGGGAACAGGGAATCTGTAATTTGTCAGACTTTCGGAGGTTCCTCCGTTAAAATCGTAGTTTACCTCGTATGCGGGCGCGATACGGAAGTATCCTCCTGTCGCTACACCATCAAGTTCCTTGCCATCTCTGTCAGCTGTCATCAAGTCGGGATTTCCCAGTGTAAGAATTGAACTGATTTGGAAAGGTTCACTTAAACTGCCCGGATATCTTACATAAAGATTTCCGAGAGAAGCGTCAAAATTTGTTACATTTATTGTACCATTTGCGCATTGTATGTTTGCTCTGATAGTATCATAAGCCTTGAAACTTCCGCCGTTTATATTCAGCTTCGCATCGGTTCCGTTCATATTGAAAGCAATAGAAGCCGTTCCTGTTGTTTCAAAGGTTCCGCCGTTTATTGTTAAAGTAGACTGAGCTCCTATTGATACAATATTTCCTGTTGCCTTCTTGTAATTTCCGCCGTCAAATGTCAGGCTTGCATTGGAAGCCAGACGGAATGTAGGGGCCTGCTGCTCGGAAGTTATCAGACCGCTTTTTCCCGAAGACGTGTCAGACATTGTGAGTGCTCCCCCGCTTCTTACAACAAATTCTGTTCCGCTTGCTGCCATCGTTACTGTAAAGCCCGCAAGGTCTATATTAACGGCTTTTGCACCAATATCAAAGTCTTTTTCCAGAGCGACATTGCTTGTAAGCTTAATATAAAGCGTATCGCTTTCCTCTGAAATTATATCACTAAAATTCCCTGCTGTATTTATATTATCCGGAGTGGTGCCGTAAAGGGCATTGTTCTCATTCGCACTTGCCGTTATCGGCACTATTCCGATTATTATTACCAATACTAATAATATCCCTAAAAATCTTTTTGCTTTCATAGTTCCAAGTCCTTTCCTCTTACTTATTCACATCATCAAGCCGTTTTACAAATCTGCTCCACAGTTCTTTTGCAATTTTGACGTAATCAAGAGCTATAACCTTTTCTATTGCGGATTTTCGTTTGGCCTCATCAACACCATAGATTTTAAGCATTGAACCGGCAAACAAGGTAATTTTATCGTTTAAGTTAAAATATCTGTTTGTTGGAGAAGTAAACGCCGCAAGCTCAATACCGCTTGTAATGTTTTCCAGTTTTCTGAAATCATCCTCATCCATATCAGGCAAAATATCTTTAAGAAGATGATAATTCTTTTTTGCCGCCCACTCTTTGATATAGTCGAAAGTGTGAGGATGGTTATATGCTGAATAATATAAGTCATATGCTTTGTCGTCCGTTTCACAAAGTGCTATCTGAACAGCAATTTCAAGCACATAAGAAAACAAAGTGTCACCGCTTTTTTCTTCCGCCTCGGCAATAACGTCAAGGTGATAATCCATAATCTCTTCAATCAGCACGCGAAGCATATCTTCCTTTACTTTATAATGATAGGTGATTGTTCCAAGCCCAATGCCGCTTTCTGCCGCAATCTGTCTGTGGGTTGTTTTTGAAAATCCCTGTTTCACAAACAATCCCGATGCGCTTCTTAAAATCTGTATTTCTGTATCCGACAATGGGTTAATCATACTGTGTCTTTGAATTATGCTGTTAATCATAGAAATCAGCTCCCGCGTTTTTATTCGTACAAGTACAATTATACACTAGTTTCCTTATTTTGTCAATATTTTTATATAAATAACCGACAGTTTTTATACAAAATAAAAAAACCGACGCTTCGCATCGGTTTTTATTTTGCATGATACCCTCTTATTCCCACTCGATTGTTCCAATGGGTTTCGGTGTGAGGTCGAGAAGAACGCGGTTGATACCGGGAACTTCTGCTGTGATACGTGCTGTTATTTTATGGAGCACGCTATAGGGAATTTCTTCAATTGTTGCTGTCATTGCATCGGTTGTATTTACCGCACGGATGATTGCCGGCCAGCCTTCATAACGTTTATCGTCTTTTACGCCAACGCTTTTCATATCCGGAACGGCGATGAAATACTGCCATACTTTTTCTGCAAGACCGCAGATGTCAAATTCTTCGCGGAGGATTGCATCCGCCTCACGAAGAGCATTAAGGCGGTCACGTGTTATTGCGCCGAGGCATCTTACGCCAAGACCCGGTCCGGGGAACGGCTGACGGTCAACCATATGTGCCGGAAGACCAAGCGCTTTACCTACAACACGTACTTCATCTTTATACAAAAGCTTGATTGGTTCAACAAGTTCCATTTTCATATCTTCCGGAAGTCCGCCAACGTTGTGATGAGCTTTAACTCCGTCGGATTCAAGAATATCGGGATAAATTGTTCCCTGAGCAAGGAAGGATATTCCTTCGAGCTTAGATGCTTCTTCATCAAACACCTTTATAAATTCTCCGCCAATAATCTTACGCTTTTTCTCAGGCTCACTTACACCTGAAAGCAAGTCAAGGAAACGGTCCGTTGCATCTATATAAATAAGGTTAGCATCAAGCTGGTTACGGAAAACTTCAATAACAGCTTCGCTTTCACCTTTACGCATAAGTCCGTGGTTTACGTGCACGCAAACAAGCTGCTTGCCGATTGCTTTTATGAGAAGTGCGGCAACAACGGATGAGTCTACACCGCCTGACAGTGCGAGAAGCACCTTTTTATCTCCAACCTGTTCACGAACCTGCGCAACCTGATCTGCGATAAACTTGTCAGCAAGTTCTTTTGTTGTAATGCGAACCATTGAGTCCGGTCTTTTGTTTGAATCCATAATATATATCCCCCTTGCATTAATTTTCAGTATTTTTTATATTATAACACACTTTTTTCCGAAATGGAAATAGAAATTTTTATATGTTTATACCTTATGTTTTGTAAAAAATGCCAAATTCATTCAAAAAATGCGGTTATATCCATAATTTTTTTATCAGGAACGGAAATAAGCCACAACATTTCCTGCAGCTTTTCCACTCTTATATGTTTATGGCGGTCACGGACGGACACTTTGGTAAGTTTCGGAAACTCCGATATTGCGCTGTCATCGGTAATTATTTCATACAGCTTATCTTTCCTGATATTCGCAATTTGCGGATTTGCCCATTCGGGCAGGTGTGCGCCTGCATTTGAAATAAGAAAATCCTTTGCAAGTGCAAGTTTAATTTCTTCCCCGGCAAAATTATATAAAAATCCATAGAGTTTTGCCTTATGATGCGGAGTTTTATTAAGTCCGTTTTCTTCAAAATACTGCGCCAGTTCATCAAAAAAGTTATACGGCGTAGGATATTTTTTCATAAGAATTTCAAGCGCATTTCCGAATGACTCCGGCGAATAATATTCAAGCACAAGCTCAATATTTTTAAGGCGTGCAAGCTCGGAAAAACTGATATCCGCCGTTGAAATTATTTCATACGGCGGTTTATCCTCGTGCACAAGAGCATACTCTTCCGCCATTTTTTCAATTGGCGTGCCCGGCAAAACTTTAAGAAACCCGAGCTGCAGCTCGTGCGGATGAAGTCCGTATGCAAAATTAAACGAATTTTTAAAAGACTTTGCACTCTCGCCCGGCAGACCTGCGATAAGGTCAAGGTGGAGAGTTACGTTTGTTTCATTTATAATTCTGCCGATATTTTCTTTAAGTTTCTCAAGGTTACTGCGGCGTCCGCAGATGGAAAGCACTCTTTCGTTTGCGCTTTGCAGTCCTGCTTCAAGACGGATTTTGCCTTCGGGTGCAGTTTTTAAGATTTCGATAAACTCCCCATCCATAATATCCGCCGCAATTTCCATGTGAAATTCGGTATCGCAAGGGAGGTTTATGATATATTTTAAAATTTCTTTGCTTCGTTTTAAATCGGAATTGAACGTGCGGTCAACAAATTTTACAAGCCGCACATTATGTTTTGAAAATTCATCAAGGTCGGCAAAAACCTTGTCAAGAGAGCGGTATTTTATATGCGTCTCCGCCGCAGACAGACAGTATGCACAGGAAAACGGACATCCGCGTGAGGATTCGTAATAAAAAATTCTGCCTTTTTCAAATAAGTCCTCTTCCGAATACGGAAACGGCATTTCGTCCATTTCGGGCGGAGTGGCAACATAAATTTTTTCATCAATACCTTCGGTCATCAGTTTTTCAAAAAACTTTTCGCCCTCGCCACAGCAGATTATATCCACAAACGGATATTCAAGATATCTTGCGGCATTATACTGCGCTTCTGGTCCGCCAAGTATAATTTTTATGGTTTTATCCGCTTTTTTGACAATTTCTGCCAGTTTCAGCACATATTCGATATTCCATATATAACACGAAAAGCCTACCGCATCGGGGCGTGCGGAAAGAATATCCGCCGCGGCGCGCCATACCTCTTCGCCGCCGGAATATTCGCATAAAGCCGCATCAAGCCCTTTTGAATTAAGGTAAGCTTTTATTTTCCTTATTGCAAGGTTTGTATGCACATATTTTGAGTTTACACCAACAAGTGATACGTTCATTTATTCCTCCGTAGATTTTCAAAAAATCCGTCTAAAAGTGCGGCACACTCCTGTTCCATAACGCCGCCGCAGAATTTCGGTATATGCGGAAATTTAAAGTCATAATACAGGTTGAACACACTACCTACTGCGCCTGCTTTTTCGTCGTATGCACCGAAAACCACCTTATCAAGACGTGCCTGTGCAATTGCGCCTGCGCACATCGGGCAAGGTTCAAGCGTTACATACATTACCGCGCCGTCAAGACGCGCCGAGCCGATATTTTTACACGCATCTTCAATTGCAAGCACCTCTGCATGGGCAGTTGCAGATGCATTTTTTTCGCGTTTGTTATAGCCCCTGCCGATGATTTTTTCATCTTTCACAACCACTGCGCCGACGGGCACGTCGCCCGAGGGGATTGCTTTTTTTGCTTCCACTATGGCTTCTGCCATAAATTTTTCGTTTTTCATATATCCCTCAGATTTCGTCAAGAGTAAGGTAATATGCCGGAATAAAGGTTTCCATAAAATATTTTACTTCCGGCAAATCAAATTTTTCGATTGCTTTTTCCGTTGCGGATTTTGCCTGCGAAAATTCTTTATTCCCTGCCGATTCTTCTTCAATACATTTTATATATGCTGAGATTTTATCCGCTGCTTTCACAAGCTTTTTGATATATTCGTCTTCTTCACCGGGGAAGAAAATATCTTCATATGCACCGCGCATTTTTTCGGGAAGACGGTCAAGAAGTCGGCGGTTTGCTTCTTCTTCAATTTCCTTATATGCGGAAATTATTCCGCTGTTGTTATATTTAACGGGAGTCGGCATATCGCCGGTTATAATCTCACTCATATCATGGTATATTGCCATAAGCGCGGTTCTGCCGGCATCAATCGTTCCGCCGAAAATAGTATTGTTTATAACCGCAAGGGCGTGCGCAATTATTGCAACGTCAAGAGAATGTTCTTTAACATTTTCTTTTTCGGTGTTGCGCATAAGACCCCATCTGTTTATATATTTCATTCGTGCCGCAAGAGCATAAAAATTATATTCTTTCATTCTTCTCATCTCCTAAATTTGATTGTTCTCTTTTACGGTATTTATTGATGAAATGAGCATCCTGCGAATTTGACCGCAAGCATTTATTATCGACTTATATGTTTCGTTATCTATATATTCTGTTCGATTAAGAAGTTCCAGCCAATATTCTGATTCGTAGCATTCTTTTAATGCAATTTGCATTTTAGAAATAAAATCCGCTGTGCTGTGTGCATATTTTGATTCATGAATATTAGCACCTATTGATGTCCCCGAACGTATAAGCTGATTTGTAAGAACACTTTCTTTTTTTGTTTCCTTA
>JAFVVU010000213.1 GCA_017502065.1 Clostridia bacterium
TATATTGATGCACTTTTTACGGCTACAACCGCAACCTGCGTTACCGGACTTGTTACACTTCCCACAGTAAGTGCCTGGAGTGTTTTCGGACAGGCGGTAATTCTTTTGCTTATACAAATCGGAGGGCTGGGATTTATAACCGTATTTGCGGGCTTTATGATGATTATGGGGAAAAAGCTTGATATAGAGGAAAGAATTTTGATAAGTGATTCGTTTAATCTCACATCCCTTTCGGGGATTCAAAAATTTGTACGTAAAGCGATATTCTTCACGTTTATTGTTGAAGCGCTCGGGGCATTTTCTTATATGACGGTATTTATTCCTGAATTCGGGGCAAAAGGGATATGGATGTCCGTTTTCAATTCGGTGTCCGCATTCTGCAATGCGGGAATGGATATAGTGGCAGAAAACAGCCTTTGCAATTATGTTCACAATCCTACGGTGAATATCACGACAATGCTTCTGATTATCGCAGGAGGTATCGGATTTATTGTGTGGTTTGATATGGAAAGGGCAATACAAAACAAAAGAAAGAAAAAGAGCGGATTTTTAAGTCTGCACACGAAAATTACCCTTTCTGTTACGGCATTTTTAATTGCAGTTGGTGCAATTTTGATTTTCATATTTGAATATAACAATCCTCTCACCATGAAGGATTATTCCCTGGGTGAAAAAATTATGGCATCCTTGTTTCAGTCCGTGACAACCAGAACGGCAGGCTTTGCAACTGTGATGCAGGAAAATCTTAGTGAATCTTCGGCTTTTGTTTCAATGCTTCTGATGTTTGTGGGCGGCTCGCCTGCGGGCACGGCCGGAGGAATTAAAACGGTAACGGCGTTTGTTTTAATTCTTACATTTTTGTCCACAATCAAAAACAAACGTACAGTGGATGTTTTCGGAAGACAAATTTCTTACGATTCAATAAAAAAAGCTGTTTCGGTTTTCACATCATCGTTTCTTATAATGGTGCTGTCTACGGTTCTTGTTCTGGCATCAGGAGGCGGAAATGTTCTTGATGTACTTTATGAAACGGTAAGTGCAACGGCGACGGTAGGTCTTACGAGAAATTTAACCGCAGGGCTGAACGAAGTATGCAAGATGATAATAATTATGACGATGTACTTCGGAAGAGTAGGGCCGATTTCTCTTGCCTTTGCGTTGAGCAGCGACAAGTGCGAAGAAAACCGGGTGGCAAATCCGGTTGAAGAAATAAGTATCGGATAAGGAGTTTTGATATGAGTATTAATAAAAGCTATGCGGTTTTTGGTCTTGGAAGATATGGAAGAGCTGTTGCGAAGGAGCTTCTCGATAACGGAGCAGCAGTGCTCGCGGTGGACAGAAACAGAAAACTTGTGGATGAACTGGCAGGCGAAATTCCGCTTTGCAAATGTGCGGATATAACAGTGCCGGGAGTTATTGAGCAGCTTGGAATAGCCGATTTTGATGTGGTGATAATTGCAATAGCCGGTAATTTTGAAGCAACAGTAATGGCAACAATGCTCTGCAAGGAAGCGGGGGTTAAAAGGGTAATTGTAAAATGTGCGGAA
>JAFVVU010000020.1 GCA_017502065.1 Clostridia bacterium
GCGATTATTATTTGCCTGATATTATACCTGCCGAAGAAACGGAAAACCGATGGCTCTTAAAATTGTAGCATTGACATTATCCGCACTAATGGTATTACCGGTTTGTTCCTTTAGTTTTTTTGCCTTGATTTTTGGTAATATCGGTCACAATACAGTTGTGCAAACCGTAGAGTCACCAAACGGGAAATATTACGCACAGGTAATTGACAGTGATCAGGGTGCGCTTGGAGGAGATACGCTTGTTGATGTATATAAGAAAGGCGGAATCAACGTAATTCTTTTTAAAATTGAACCAAAACCTCAACGGGTATATTGGGGTAATTGGGGAGAATTCAGAGATATGCAAGTTCGTTGGAAAGACGATAAATGCTTAATAATCAACTCTGCTGAATATGAAATAGAATAGCAGGTTCCGGCACAGGGATTAAAAAGGCACATTGCAAAATGCAATGTGCCTTTTTTGGGTTTATATCAGTATCTGCAGCTGTTACAATTGTGGTTATTGTTGCAGTTGTTGTCGTTGTTATTGTTATTGTTGCAATTGCCGCAGTTATCACTATTGCTGCAATTGTTATTGTTGCTATTGTCGCAATTATTGCAACTATTGCAATTGTTGCATTCTCTTGTCAGGAAATCAAACACAAGCTTTACTGCTACAAACAGTGTGATTGAAAAAGCAAGTGTAAGAAGTGCAACCAGCACGATACCTATCGTTGTCGGCTCTACAAGAACAAGACCTGCAGTGATGATGCCGAAAATCAGGCTTATAACCGACAGGATTGAAAGTGCCCTCAGGTCGTCTGCAATGGCAACCGGGATGCATTCACGTTTTAAATATAGGGCAAGTGCCAGAATAAGTGTAAGAATTAATATGAGAATACTTGTTACATTTATATAAATGACCGATGTGGCCAAAAGCGGAAAAAATCCAAAGGCAAACAGCAGGGTTATTGCTGTGGCAACTACTACACCTGCAAGGGATGCAAATACAAAGCCAAGCACGTTGGAACTGTTGTTCATAAAAAAACCTCCTTTTTATAATATAGGGAAAATCCCTGCTATATTATATGAAAGGAGGGGAGAATTTGGTGAATAAAAAAAGCACCTTTCGGTGCGTTTTTTACTATTCAAGCATTCCTGCTTTTTCAAGTGTGTCAACAAAAGCTTTTACATCTTCTTCTGCTTCTACGGCAGAAACGTCATATTCGGAAAGCATTGCATTTGTAAGGTCTTCAAGTGATCTGTCCTTGTTCAGCATTCCAAAAAGCATTGCACCGGTTTCGTTAAGTGTCATCATTCCGTTAAAATCAGCTGTTTCACTGCCGATCGGAACAACCACGTGACTTCCGGCAATTTTTCTTAGTACAAAACTGTCTTTTACTTTCATGGGTAAATACCTCTTTCGTATTATTATATAATCCGGCGAACAAGGTCAACAGCCTCTTTATCGATAGTGCATCCAAGCAGATAAACAGGTGTGCTTGTAACAATTTTTTCTATATTGCTGAGCGTTTGATTCATAAGGTCTTTATATGCCGGACGGGTAACCTCATGAAGAAGACGGAACACCGCTTCATCAACGCTTATTCTCTGAATATGGTTTTCGGGTTTCTGCTGCAGCAGTACAACTGCACGAAGCGGAGCCGAAATATTGAAGTTTATATTGGTTTTACCGCTCCACGGAGTACCGTTAACATACGGAATTTCTTTGTCAAATGTAATGGCAGGACAATCGTCATTAATCATCTGTGTATTTTCGCCGTAATATTTCATCCACAAAGATGTGTGGGTTGATTTTCCTGTTCCTGACGGAGCAGAAAAGATAATTCCGTTGCCAGCGTGGCAAATGCTGGAGGAATGAACCACCATACCGGTTCTTTTCAGAATACAGTAGCGGAAAACTTCACCAAGCATATTGAAACAGCGCACATCAACAGGCGCACCGCCTATGTCTTCAATATCATAAAGTGCGGTATGAACAACCGATGCATCGGCATTTATTTCAACCTTGGCACATGCTTCCGAATCCTTTTCAAACTTATCATAAAAAATGTAGCCGCCGCCATCGGAAAAATAGTCGCGGAATCCACCTGTTGTTACGATATGTTTATACTCCGGTTTAGGTATCGGGAAAAGTGTTTGTTCATAATATACTGTAACATCAGGAGTGGGGACGGAAGAAACTTCATATGCTTTCATTCGGTCTTTGAAATATTCATATTCAAAACCGGAAAGAGCAAATGTAATTCCTGCAATTTTATAATAATTCATATCGTACCTCCTCACTCTGATAATGTAATATATCTATCATACCATATTAAAAGTATTTTTGTCAACCGATTTATTTTCGTCACAAGTTGACTTTATTCCAATAATATGGTACTATTTAGACATAAAAAGGGGGCTTGGAGTAATTGAAAAGAATAATTTCTTTAATACTTTGTCTGACAATGGTATTTTCACTGTCATCGTGTAAAAAGAAGGAGGAGGCTTTGCCGGCTCCGGCTGAGGTAGCAGTAACGCTGACTGCAGTTGGGGACAACCTTATTCATGCACCCATTTATGAGCAGGCACTTCTTTCCGACGGAAGCTATGATTTTGCACCGGCATATACCAATATTGCGCCTTACATAAAAGGTGATATCAATATTTTAAATCAGGAAACACCGCTTGGTGGAGTGGAACTTGGAATATCTTCATATCCGTGCTTTAATTCTCCGCAGGAGCTTGGTTATAATATGATTGACCTTGGATTTAATGTGGTAAACCATGCAACAAATCACGTAATGGATGCAGGGTCAAAAGGAGTCATAAACTCGCTTGATTTCTGGGCAGCAAACGGTATTCCCGTGCTTGGCGTTTATAAAGACGGGGAGGACCCGGTTAAAATAATAGAGAGAAACGGACTTAAATTCGGTCTTGTTTCATTTACATACGGTACAAACGGGATAAGAGTTCCCGAAGGCAAGGGAATCAACGTTTGCCATACTGAAGATGCACTTATTACGGAACAGGTTTTAAGAGCAAGAGCAAATGCCGATATCGTAATTGTAAATATGCACTGGGGAAACGAATATCAAATGAAACAAAATGATGAGCAGAAACGTCTTGCCGCTCTTGTGGCAAGTTGTAATGCTGACCTTCTTATAGGACATCATCCGCACGTTATACAGCCGGTTGAAGAGATTGTGAGAGCAGACGGAAAAATGATGACGGTTGCATATTCGCTCGGTAACTTTATTTCCTCTCAGGTGGAAACCGAAACAATGCTTGGCGGTATGCTTATGGCAGAATTTAAAGGTGTTCCGGGAAATGCATATCTGTCGCAGGTGGCGTTTATGCCTCTTGTAACCCATTATGGTGACAGGTTCAAAGGCTCAAAGGTATATGCATGGGACGACTATACCGAATACCTTGCAAGTATTCACGGATGCAAAAATTATGACAGTTCATTTTCATATAATTATATAAATGAACTGATAAATAAAACAATTGAAGAAAAATATTTGGTAAATAAGGCATATTTTTTAAATTGATATTGCCAGGATAAAGATTTTTTGGTATAATAACTATGCTTAAACTACGATGAAAGGCTGAGAAAATATATGGAAAATGTGAATCCGGTAACTCCGCTTGAAATTTACGGAA
>JAFVVU010000021.1 GCA_017502065.1 Clostridia bacterium
GCATAAAACACAAACAAAGCGACATAATAATTAAAAATTTGAATTTTTTTCAAAAATAAAGAAAAAAAGGCTTGACATCACTGTTTTTTTCTGCTATAATATCAAAGTCGGCTAAATTAAAAGAGATGTTAAAGCGGTGTGCGGGTGTAGTTCAATGGTAGAATATCAGCCTTCCAAGCTGACTACGTGAGTTCGATTCTCATCACCCGCTCCAATAGGTGCCTGTAGCTCAGCTGGATAGAGCAATTGCCTTCTAAGCAATGGGTCAGGAGTTCGAATCTCTTCAGGCACGCCACATGTGGTGGGTATAGCTCAGCTGGTTAGAGCATCAGATTGTGGTTCTGAGGGTCGTGGGTTCGAATCCCACTACCCACCCCAACCTTTTTCAAGATTGGGATGTAGCCAAGTGGTAAGGCACTAGACTTTGACTCTGGCATTCGTAGGTTCGAATCCTGCCATCCCAGCCAGTTTAAAAATATGGGAAACCTTAAAATAAATATACATGGGCCATTAGCTCAGTTGGCAGAGCACTTGCCTTTTAAGCAAGCTGTCCGCAGTTCGAATCTGCGATGGCTCACCATGAATCGGTATTCTGATTTAAGAATGCCGATTTTTTATTTTTATCGCATAAAACCTTGACAAATTATTTTTATAGATGTATAATTATTAAAGAATTTGAGTTTGGAGGTGCAGAAAAATGAATATTATGCATAACACACTTTCTGTTACTTCCTGCGCATCTTTTGCCTTTATTAATGCAGTACGCTTTTTTGCGTATTGCTTTTTTGCGTTTTATTTTTATTACTTTATGAGTAGCGCACGCAAAGGATGTATCGCACACAGTTGTACGGTATAACGCATTTTTAAGGCGGTTTCCTTTGCGGGAAACCGCTTTTTTAATTAAATTGAGGGGATTTTTATGATTGCAGTTTTTGTTAATATGGCAACCGTCTTTTTAGGCAGCCTTATCGGAATTTTTTTCCGAAGTAAAATTAAACAGGCGTATATTGATACACTTATTTCCGCTCTTGCACTTATCACAATTGTAATCGGTGTATCAAGCGCCATCAAAACCACGGACTTTCTTTGTCTTATTATTTGTCTTGTGGTTGGTACGCTCACCGGAATGCTTTTGAAGCTCAGCGACCGACTTGACGGTGCAGGTGATTTTATTAAATCAAAACTGCCGAAAATGAAAAACGACCGTTTCACCGAAGGCTTTGTTTCAGCCTGTATATTATTCTGTGTAGGGTCAATGACTATTATCGGTTCTTTTGAAGCCGGAATAAGCGGCAACTACGATATTATTTTTGCAAAAAGTGCACTTGATTTTGTTTCTTCCATGATGTTTGGCGCATCAATGGGTATTGGCGTTACCTTTTCTGTTGTCTTTATTTTGCTGTTTCAGGGAGGGCTTACACTTCTTGCAGGTGTTGTTGCACCGTTCCTCGGAAACAGCGTTATTGTGGAAATGTCTGCCGTTGGCGGCACAATCCTTATAGGAATGGGGATTAATATGCTTGATATCTCCAACAAAAAAATTGCAGTTGCGAATATGTTTCCTGCGGTATTTATGCCGATTGCATATATTCCGCTGTGTCACTTAATTACTAAGGTTTTGAACTGAAAGGGGTTAATATAAATGAACGAACTTGAAAAAAGCAGAATTGAAATTGACGCTATTGATACTGAAATGGCGGCACTTTTCGAAAAAAGAATGAACGTATGCAAAGGCATTGCCGAATTTAAGAAACAGCACGGACTTCCCGTTGTTGACAGAAGCCGCGAAGGTGCAATTCTTGCAAAAAACGCGGCATATGTAAATGACGAAACATACCGTGAATATTATATGCAGTTTATGAAAGATGTTATGAAGATTTCCTGCAGCTATCAGTCACGTCTTATTGACGGCATGAAGGTTGCATATTCCGGAACAGAAGGTTCTTTCGGACATATTGCTGCAAAGAAACAGTTCCCCGAAGCAACACTTACTTCTTTCCCTGATTTTGAAAGCGCATACAATGCTGTTGAAACCGGTGAATATGACTGTGCTGTTCTTCCTCTCGAAAATAGCTATGCAGGCGACGTTGGTGTTGTTATGGATTTAATGTTTTCAGGCAACCTGTATGTGAACCATGTTATTGAGCTTGATGTTGTTCATAATCTGCTTGCTCTTCCCGGCACAACTCTTTCCGATATTAAAACTGTTGTAAGTCATCCGCAGGCACTTGAACAGTGTGAGGATTATATAAAGAAAAACGGATTTGAATCACTTTCTTATTCAAATACCGCGTTTGCGGCTCAGTATGTTAAAGAGCAGAACGACAAGAGTATTGCCGCTATTGCATCTGACGAAACATCCGACGTGTTTGGACTTGAAATACTTGAACGCGGAGTTAATGCATCTCGCAGTAATACCACACGTTTTGCAGTATTCTCAAGATCACAGCACATTCCGGCAGCTGACAGCAAAAGTGAAAATGAACATTTTATTCTTCTTTTCACAGCCAAAAACGAAGCCGGTTCTCTTGCGCAGACTCTTAACATCATTGGTGCGCACAACTTCAACATGAGAAACTTAAAAAGCCGTCCTATGAAAGAACTTCTCTGGAACTATTATTTCTTTGTTGAAGCAGACGGAAACATCGGTTCGGCAGACGGTCAGGATATGCTTCGTGAGCTCGGGGCTGTTTGCGCAAGACTTAAGCTTGCAGGAACATACAACTCGGATAAAATGATAAGCACCAGATAAGGAGATGAAGAGTTATGATGAATATGACTTTTAAAAGGAAACTTCCTCTTCCGCAGGATATTATGAATATGTATCCAATGTCTGAAAAACTGCAGGCTCAGAAAAAGGCTAACGACGAGGAAATTCACAATATTTTCAACAGCAAATCAGACAAGGTCC
>JAFVVU010000022.1 GCA_017502065.1 Clostridia bacterium
ATTGAATCACTTCTGTCCTGTGTTGTGTCCGATGGAATGATAGGTGATAAACATAATTCAAATACTGAGCTTATTGCACAGGGTGCAGGTAATATATTCTCCGGACTTTTCGGCGGAATCCCTGCAACAGGAGCAATTGCAAGAACAGCGGCAAATGTTAAAAATGGGGGTCAGTCACCTGTTGCCGGCATTGTTCATGCAGTAGTTCTTCTTCTCATCCTTGTTGTGCTTATGCCGTACGCGGCACTTATCCCAATGCCTGTAATTGCGGCAATTCTTATAATGGTTGCGTATAACATGTGCGAATGGCGTGAATTTGTTAAAATCTGCAAAACAGCGCCGAAAAGCGATATTCTTGTGCTTGTAATTACATTTGTTTTAACAGTTGTGTTCGACCTTGTTGTTGCAATTGAAATAGGTATGCTTGTTGCAGTTATTCTGTTTATGAAACGAATGGCAGACGTAACCCACATACGCAGATGGACAGAACGTGAAAGCATTGCTGATGATATAGGCAGACTCAAACGTATTCCGCAAAACACACAGGTTTATGAAATCAACGGACCGATGTTCTTTGCAACATCCGATAAGGTTGATGAAATACCGCTTGATGATGGAATAAAGGTTGTAATTTTCAGAATGAGAAACATTCCGGCACTTGATATATCAGCACTTCATTCCATTGAAGCCGTATGTAAACACTTTAATAAAAAAGGAATAACAGTGCTGTTCTCACATGTTAATAAACAGCCTATTGCAGTAATGAAAAAAGCAGGGTTTTATGAAAAAATCGGGGAAAATAATTTCCTTGCGAACATAGATGAAGCCCTTGCATATGCAGACACAATAAATGAATAAGAACCCGACCCGATAGCGCAATCAAAGATTGCGACCGGGTACCCCGGAACCTTGTTGTATTCTACAATAAAAAAAGCACCCGAAAGGGTGCTTTTTTGGAGCTGGTGGCGTGACTCGAACACGTGACCTGCGCATTACGAATGCGCTGCACTACCAACTGTGCTACACCAGCAAAGATTACTGAATTATTATACACCAATTTGCACCCTATGTCAAATCATTTCTTGACAAACAGACAAAAAAGTGTAACAATATATATTGTTAGGAGTGAACAGCTATGTATATATCTGAAATTATCAAAAATAAGAAATTCACATTTTCGCTTGAAATATTTCCGCCGAAAAAAGACGGAAGTATAGATACAATATATAAAACGCTTGAAGAGCTTGCACCTATAAACCCTGATTATATCAGTGTTACATATGGCGCAGGCGGTAATCCGGCAGATAATAAAACCTGCGAAATTGCTACTATAATAAAAGAGCGTTACGGTATAGAACCGCTTGTGCATTTAACCTGCATAAATTCGGACAAAAAACAGGTTGATGATACCCTTGATTTTCTTGAGGGGAAGGGCATTTCAAACATACTTGCCCTGCGTGGTGACCGTAATCCTGACGTGCCGCCGAAAACAGATTTTACGTATGCAAGCGACCTTACGAAATATATAATGGACCGAGGCGGATTTGACGTTGCGGGCGCGTGCTATCCTGAGGTGCATCCCGAAGCAATAAGTATGGATATAGACATACGTAACCTTAAAACAAAAGTAGATTTGGGTGCATCGCACCTTGTTTCACAACTGTTTTTTGACAATAACGATTTTTATAACTTTATGTATAAGCTGCGTGATAACGGAATAAACGTACCTGTTCAGGCTGGAATTATGCCAGTCACCAATAAAAAGCAGATTGAACGAATGGTGTCGATGTGCGGCGCATCCCTGCCGAAAAAATTCACTAAAATAATGAGTAAATATGACTCATCGCCCGAAGCGCTTTGTGATGCAGGCTGTGCATATGCAATCGAACAGATTATAGACCTTATCACAAACGGAATTGATGGAGTTCATCTTTATACAATGAACCGTCCTGAAATTGCACTTAAAATATATGACAGTATAAAAAATATAATGGATTGTGTTAACAATGATTGATATTGATAAAAAAGAGGTGCTCCGTTATCTCGGCTATAAAGATACAACCCCGGATGAAAAAACGGAGGCACTTATCGATTTGTGTATAAATGAAATATGTCTTTCGGCATCGCCAAAAACAGTTTATGCTGTGTTTGAACTCGACGGTATGCAGCTTAAAAACACCGTGATTACACTTGAGGGGAAGGATATAAAAAATCATCTTTCCGGATGCAGTCGATGCGTGCTTATGGCGGCAACACTCGGTGCGGATGTTGAACGAAAAATAGCACAGGCACAGGTTTGCGATATAACAAAAGCACTTGTTCTTGATGCATGCGCTACTGCCGCAATTGAAACTGTTTGCGATAAGCTTTGTGATGATATAGAAAAGGAAATTGCTCCATTAAAGCTGACAATGAGGTTCAGCCCCGGATATGGGGATTTTCCGCTTGAAATGCAAAAGGCAGTTGTTTTGGTGCTTGATGCAGGGCGTAAAATCGGGCTTACCCTAACACCCGAAAACATAATGATACCAAGAAAATCGGTTACTGCAGTAATGGGCATTACTGAAGAAAAAAGAAACCCAAAAAACTGCGATACCTGTAATTTAAAAGATACCTGTACCTACAGAAAAGAGGGAACTACTTGTGAATAAAATTACAATACTTGACGGTGCAATGGGCACAATGCTGCAAAAATCGGGTCTACCGCTCGGCAGTTGTCCGGAAGCACTTTCTATAACAAACCCCGACCTTATAACAGATATTCATAAAATGTATATCGGTAGCGGCTCGGATATTATCTATACAAATACATTTGGTGCAAATGAATATAAGCTTGAAGGTTCGGGATACAGTGTAGAAGAAATTATTCCTGCATCTGTAGCGGCGGCAAAACAAGCGACGGTGGGTACAAGTGCAAAAGTAGCGCTTGACATAGGCCCTACGGGTATGCTTCTTGAACCGCTCGGTACACTTTCATTTGAAAAGGCGTATGATATGTTTGCCCGCCAGATGAAAGCGGGAGCGGAGGCTGACCTTATTGTAATTGAAACAATGACAGACCTTCTTGAAGTAAAAGCGGCTGTTCTTGCGGCAAAAGAAAACACAAATCTGCCGGTGTATGTAACAATGACGTTTGAAGAAAACGGACGAACATTTACAGGTTGCTCCGCAGAATCAATGGCGGCAACACTTGAGGGACTTGGAGTTGATGCAATAGGACTTAACTGCTCACTCGGCCCGAATCAGGTTTATACAATTGCAAAAAAGCTTTGTGAAAATACATCTCTTCCCGTAATTGTAAAACCCAATGCGGGACTTCCGCATCCTGACGGCAGTGGTTATGATATTGATGAAAAGGGCTTTGCTGATGCAATGGAAAAAATCCTTGCGCTTGGTGTAAGCATAGTCGGAGGATGCTGCGGCACAACTCCGGATTATATCAAAGCACTTGCAGATATGGCAAAAACAAAAGCTCCGGCTGAACGAAAACTGACACCGGTTTCATGCGTTTGCAGTGCCTCTGCTTGTGTTAAAATTGACGGTGTAAAGGTGATTGGTGAACGAATCAATCCAACAGGTAAAAAACTCTTTAAGCAGGCGCTTATTAATAACGATATGAACTATATTTTAAATCAGGCACTTTCTCAGGCTCAGGCAGGTGCGCATATTCTTGATGTCAATGTCGGACTTCCGGAAATTGACGAAAAGGAAATGATGGTAAAGACCGTAAAAGCCCTGCAGGCCATTACGGATTTACCTCTCCAGATAGACTCATCCAATCCGGAGGTAATCGAAGCGGCACTTCGTATATATAACGGTAAAGCAATTGTAAATTCAGTAAATGGGGAAGACAAATCTCTCCATACTGTATTGCCAATTGTTAAAAAATACGGTGCGGCAGTTGTGGGCCTTACTCTTGACGAAAAAGGAATACCTACGCTTGCTGAGGAACGTGTTGCCATAGCTGAAAAGATTGTTAATACAGCACTGTCCTACGGCATAAAGCGTGAGGATATATATATCGACTGTCTTACCCTTACTGCATCGGCAGAGCAGGATAAGGTGGAAGAAACCTTAAAAGCCGTGGAAATGGTAAAGGAAAAGTTTGGCGTGCATACCGTACTTGGTGTATCAAACATTTCGTTTGGACTTCCAAACCGTGAGCTTATAAATAAAACCTTCCTTGCACTTGCTCTCGGCAGAGGACTTGACCTGCCTATTATCAATCCAAATGTGCAGGAAATGATGAATATTATAAATGCATTCAATGTCCTTTCAAATAATGATAAAAATGCAGAAAACTATATCGGACAGTACTCGGTTGAAACACAGGAGAAACCTGTAGTAAATAATGAGGTTGATATAACGTATGCAATAGAAAAAGGCCTTGCAGATGAAGCAAAGCAGGCGGCAAAAAAGCTTCTTGAAACAGAAGATGTAATGACCGTCATTAATGAAAAACTTATTCCGGCGTTGGATAAAGTAGGGGACAATTTTGAAAAGGGAACTATATTCCTTCCTCAGCTTATTCAGTCGGCAACTGCGGCGCAAAGTGCATTTGATGCAGTAAGGATGAGCTTTGGAACTAAAAGCGCTCAGGATAAAGGAACAATTGTAATTGCAACCGTAAAAGGCGACGTTCATGATATAGGTAAGAATATTGTAAAAACAATTCTTGCAAACTACGGCTACAGAATTGTTGACCTTGGAAAGAACGTTGACCCGAAAGACGTTGCAGATGCGGCAATAAAGGAAAAAGCAGCACTTGTAGGACTTTCGGCTCTTATGACAACAACCCTCGGCGCAATGGAAGAAACAATATCTCTTCTTCGCGAAAAAACAATCTGCAAAATAATGGTCGGCGGCGCAGTGCTTACAGAGGATTATGCAAAAGCAATCGGCGCAGATTATTATGCAAAGGATGCAAAGCAGGGCGCAGATATTGCCAAAGAGGTTTTTGGAAAATAATTTATAAAAACTATTGACATAAAGAGAAATCTGTGGTACAATACTTTAGAACAAGTAGAAGATTGTTTCTCGCCGTATGTAAGAAATGTGCGGCAAATATATGGAACATAACAGCTAATGGCTGTTATTGTCGGTGTATTTTATGGGCGTGCAATCTTTTGCACGTCTTTTTAATTTTATCGGAGGTGTTTGACGATTAGTAAGGAATTGTTAATTAACGAAGAAATTAAGGATAAGGAAGTAAGAGTTGTTTCGAATGACGGTGAGCAGCTTGGCATTATGAAAATTGCCGATGCACTTGATGCCGCATACAAAGCAAATCTTGACCTGGTTAAAATTGCTCCAAAGGCGGTTCCGCCGGTTTGCAAAATAATGGACTACGGTAAATATAAGTTCGATCTTGCAAAAAAAGAAAAGGAAGCAAGAAAAAACCAGAAGGTTGTTAATATTAAGGAAATAAGGGTTTCACCAACAATTGACAAGAACGACCTTAACACAAAAATAAATCAGGCTTCCAAATTTTTAAGTTCGGGAGATAAAGTTAAAGTAACCATGCGTTTCCGCGGAAGAGAACTTGCGTATATGGATAACGGATTCACCTTACTTAATCAGTTTGCTTCACATTTCGACGGGGTTGGCGTTGTAGATAAAGCCCCGATGAAAGAAGGCAGAAGCGTAGTAATGTTTCTTGCACCGAAAGCTTAAGTATAGTTTCCCACAAGGTTGGGTAATATAGAAAATTTTAATTTAATGAGAGGAGAGTTATTTATGCCTAAAATAAAAACTCACAGAGGCGCCGCTAAAAGATTTGGTCTTACAAAGAACGGCAAAGTAAAAATGAATCACGCAAACAGACGTCATATTTTAACAAAGAAAAGCACAAAGAGAAAAAGAGGATTAAGAAAAGGTGTTTATGCATCTGACGCTAACGCACCGGTAATTAAAAAGCTTATTCCGTACAAATAATGCAATTTAGGAGGATAATATAAATGGCTAGAGTTACAGGTGGTATGACCACCAGAAGAAGACATAAAAAAATATTAAAGCTTGCTAAAGGTTACCGCGGCGGAAAATCCAAACTGTTCAGAGTTGCTAACCAGGCAGTTATGAAATCCCTCGTATATGCTTATGCAGGCAGAAAGAAAAAGAAAAGAGATTTCAGAAGACTTTGGATTACACGTATCAGTGCTGCAGCTAAAATGAATGGTATGAACTATTCTACATTCATGTACGGCCTTAAGAAAAGCGGCATCAACATGAACAGAAAAATGCTTGCAGAAACAGCTGTAGCAGACGCAGCAGCGTTTTCTCTTCTTGCAGAAAAAGCTAAAGCAGCTATAAAATAATCTATATAGACCCGCTATATTCGGGTCTTTTAGTTTATATGGTGGCAGTATTTTTTGACGTAATAATCGGCAGAAATCTGAATAAATATAAGGTTAGGAGAAAGCTATGATAAGCTCGGCATCGAACGATTTTGTTAAGCATATTAAGAAACTTCAGACAAAAAAAAGCTACCGCAGAGAAACCGGAAGCTTTGTTGTTGAAGGGCTTCGTCTTGTGAAAGACGGGCTTTCCGGCATACATACTGTTGTTGTTTCTGAAAGCTTTGATGCTTCGCTTATCTCTGGCCTGGCCGGTAAGGAAACTATAACTGTAACCGATAAGGTTTTTAAAGAAATCAGCGATACCGTAAATCCACAGGGGATTATGGGAATTGCAAAAATTTGTTCCTGCACGGAAGAAGATATAAATGATGAAAATCCGTTTATAGTTTTTTGCGATGCAGTTGCCGACCCCGGTAATATGGGCACGATTATAAGAACTGCGGACGCAGCAGGAGCAAGTGCAGTTGTTCTTGGTAGCGGCTGTGTGGATTTGTATAATCCCAAAACAGTGCGCTCCACAATGTCATCACTTTTCAATGTAAAACTCATTGAAACGCAGGACAGTATAAAAACACTGCAGAACTTCAAAACCAAAGGAATAAAAATCCTTGGAACAACTCCAATGGGAGAAAAGAATATTTTTGATACCTGCTTCAAAGGTCCGGTTGCGGTTGTAATAGGTAATGAAGCAAACGGTATCTGCGGCGAAATACTTGATTTGTGTGACGAAAAACTTAAAATACCAATGCTTGGAAGCACAGAATCGCTTAATGCTTCCGTGGCAGCGGCAGTAACAATGTACGAGGTTTTAAGGCAACGCCTGTAAACCGTATGGAGGTAAAAATGACTAAAAATTTAGTTATTGTGGAATCGCCCGCAAAGGCAAAAACCATACAGAAATATCTTGGCAAAGGATATAAAGTCGAAGCTTCAATGGGGCACATCCGTGATTTGCCCACAAGCAAGATGGCAATTGATATAGAAAATAATTTTGAACCTAAATATATGACAATAAGGGGAAAAACTGACCTTATTAAGAAAATCAAAAAAGAAGTTGCGTCAAGTGACAAAGTTTTTCTCGCAACTGACCCTGACCGCGAAGGAGAAGCAATTTCGTGGCATCTTGTGGAAGCACTTAAAATTCCTCAGGAAAAAACAAGCAGGGTTGTGTTCAATGAAATCACAAAAGATGCAATTAAAAACGCAATCAAAAACCCGAGAGACATTGATTACGACCTTGTTAATGCACAACAGGCACGCCGTGTGCTTGACAGAATTGTGGGCTATTCAATAAGTCCGCTTCTCTGGCGTAAAATCAAAAAAGGTCTTTCGGCAGGCCGTGTTCAGTCTGTTGCGCTTAAAATAATTTGTGAGCGCGAGGAAGAAATTGAAAAATTTGTTCCGAAAGAATACTGGAACATAACCGCAAATATTTTGCATCTTGATTCCGATATGACATTCAAGGCAAAATTCTACGGCGATGAAACCGGTAAAATTGAACTGGGTAATCAGCAGGAAACCGAAAAAGTTCTTGAAACATTAAAAGGTGCAACATACTCTGTTGCCGGTGTTAAGAAATCCAACAAAAAACGCTATCCGACACCGCCGTTTATAACAAGTACACTTCAGCAGGAAGCGGCAAGAAAGCTTGGGTTCACATCATCACGTACCATGCTTGTTGCGCAACAGCTTTATGAAGGTGTTGAAATAAAAGGCGAGGGTGCAGTCGGTCTTATCACATATATGCGTACAGACTCAATCCGTATCGCAGCGGAAGCAGGCGCAGCGGCAAGAAATTATATTCTCAGTAAATGGGGCAAAGAATATCTTCCGCTTAAAGCAAGAGAATATAAGAATAAGAAAAATGCACAGGATGCGCATGAAGCAATCCGTCCTACCGTAGTAACCTACGATCCGGAAAAAATTAAATCATCACTTACAAACGACCAATATAAACTTTACAAACTCATCTGGGAACGCTTTATCGCAAGCCAGATGAAAGAAGCGGATGTACAGAGCATTGTTGCGGATATTGCCGCAGATAAATATATTCTTAAATCCCATGGAAGTACAGTTCTTTTCCCCGGATTTACGGTGCTTTATACCGAAGGTCTTGATGCAGTTGAGGATGATGATGAACGTCAGCAGCTTCCGAATCTTAAAAAAGGCGACGATATAAAGAAAAAAATGCTTACTCATAAGCAGAACTTTACAAAACCGCCGTCAAGATATACAGAAGCAACCCTTATCAAAACTCTTGAAGAACTTGGTATCGGCCGCCCGTCAACATATGCACCAACAATCGGTATAATTACTGCAAGAAAATATGTTGAGAAAGAAAAGAAAACTCTTGTTCCGACCGAGCTTGGCAGAATTGTAAACAGTATGATGTCCGAAAACTTTAAAGATATTGTAGACGTTACATTTACTGCAAACATGGAACAAAAGCTTGACAGCGTTGAAGAAGGCAAAGCCGACTGGGTTGAAATCATAAGAGAATTTTACACCCCGTTTGCAAAAGTGCTTGACGATGCTTATAAAAACGTGGAACACGTTAAAATAAAACCCGAAGAAACAGACGTTGTTTGCGAGCTTTGCGGCAGAAATATGGTAATCCGCGAAAGTAAATTCGGTAAATTCCTTGCATGCCCGGGTTATCCGGAATGTAAGAACACAAAACCGATTACAAATCCGATAGGTGTTAACTGCCCAAAATGTGGTGGGGAAATTCTTGAAAAGAAATCGCAGAAGGGCGTGCGTTATTTCGGTTGCGGTAACTATCCGAACTGCAGTTATATGTCATGGAACAAACCGACAAACGAAAAATGTCCGGTTTGTGGCGATATGCTTATGCTGAAAAGCATAAATAAACGTATAACAAACACAAAAGTCTGCAGAAACGAAAAATGTGAATTTAATAATAAGAAAACAGCTAAAAAAGAGGGATAATATTGAAAGCAACTGTTATTGGAGCAGGACTTGCCGGATGTGAAGCGGCATGGCAGCTTGCAAGCAGGGGAATAAATGTTACCCTGTATGAAATGAAACCGAAAAAATTTACTCCTGCACATCATTATGAAGGGTTTGCCGAACTTGTTTGCAGTAACTCGCTCCGTTCGGATAAACTTGAAAATGCAGTTGGTCTTTTAAAAGAAGAACTGCGCCGTATGGGTAGTCTTATTATGATGTGTGCGGATGAATGCCGTGTTCCTGCAGGCGGTGCGCTTGCGGTAGACAGATGCGGTTTTTCGGATCTGGTAACAAAAAAGATTAAAGAAAACCCTTTAATTGAAGTAATAGAAGAGGAAATAGAAGAATTTCCAAAGGAAAACACAATTATTGCTACAGGACCATTGACAACGGACAAGCTTTTTGATAGCATTAAAGGTGTAACAAAAGAAGAAAATCTTTATTTTTACGATGCGGCGGCACCGATTGTGACTCTTGAATCGGTTGATATGTCAAGTGCATACCGAGCGTCAAGATACGGCAAAGGCGATGATGATTATATCAACTGCCCGATGAATGAGCAGGAATATAAAGCATTCTGGAACGAGCTTGTGAATGCAGGATGTGCCGAAATAAGCTCCGTAGATAAAGAGGTTGTGTTTGAAGGCTGTATGCCGGTTGAAACAATGGCAAAACGAGGGGAGGACACACTCCTTTTCGGGCCGCTTAAACCAGTGGGACTTCCTGACCCGAAAACCGGAAAAGACCCGTATGCCGTTGTGCAGCTCCGACAGGATAATGCTTCGGGAACACTCTACAACCTTGTGGGCTTCCAGACCCATCTTAAATGGGGAGAACAAAAAAGAGTGTTTGGTATGATACCGGCACTTAAAAATGCGGAATTTGTGCGTTACGGCGTTATGCACCGTAACACATTTATAAATTCACCCGAGCTTCTTGATGCTAAGTATATGCTTCGCGGCTCAAAAAATATTTATTTTGCAGGACAGATGACAGGTGTTGAAGGATATATCGAATCAGCATCTTCAGGATTTGTTGCAGGACTCAACCTTGCAATGACCCTGCTTGGAAAAGATGAGATAATTTTCCCTGATTCAACAGCAACAGGCGCACTTTCTCATTATGTGTCAAGCCCTGCAGTAAAGAATTTTCAGCCAATGAACGTAAACTTCGGTATTATGGAACCGCTGGGAATGAAAATAAGAAAAAAACAAGAAAAAAACTTAAAACTAGCAGAAAAAGCACTTGGAAAAATCGAGGAGATGAAACTATGAAATTCATGGACGAAAACTTTATGCTGTATAGCGACACAGCAAAAAAACTCTTTTTTGACTTTGCAAAAGATATGCCGATTATCGACTATCATTGCCACCTTATTCCGCAGCAGGTTGCGGATAACCAGACATTCAAAAACATTACTGAAATCTGGCTTTACGGCGACCACTATAAATGGCGTGCAATGAGAAGCTGCGGTATCAGTGAAGATAAAATCACAGGCAGTGCAAGCGACAGAGAACGCTTTGACCAGTTCGCAAAAGCAATGCCGTACCTTATCGGTAACCCGCTTTATCACTGGACACACCTTGAACTCCAGAGATATTTCGGTATAACCAAAACACTTTGCCCTGAAAATGCAGACTACATCTGGGATGCGGCAAACGAACAGATTGCTGATAAAGATTTCTGCGTACATAATATATTCAAGAAATTCAACGTAAAACTTGTTGGTACAACAGACAACCCCGTTGATGACCTTGAGCCTCATAAAGCATTTGCAAAATCAGACTGTGAAACAGTTATGGCTCCGTCCTACAGACCGGACAGCTTCCTTAATATTTCAGCACCGGATTTTGCTGACTGGATTAAAAAGCTTGAAAAAGCAGCAGATATGGAAATTGACAATTATGATGACCTTCTCGAAGCCCTCGTTAAAAGAATGGATTATTTCCACGAAAACGGCTGCAGAATTTCAGATATAGCTCTTGTATATACACCAAGCCTTGTAGCAGATGAGCTTTCACCGGAAAAAATATTTGCAAAACGTATGAAAGGTAAAGACCTTACAGTATCTGAAGAAGATATGTACAGAGCACACACAATTGTTTTCCTCGGAAAAGAATTTGCAAAACGTGGCTGGGCAATGCAGCTTCATATGAACACAATCAGAAACAACAATACAATTATGTATAACAATATCGGTGTTGATACAGGATTTGACAGCATCAACGATGCACCTCTTGCATACAACCTTTCAAGACTTCTTGATGCAATGAATGTAGAAGGCTTACTCCCGAAAACAATTCTTTATTCACTCAACCCGAAAGATAACTATGTTCTCGGAACAATGCTCGGAAACTTCCAGGGCGAAGAAGCAAAAAGTAAACTTCAGCTTGGCAGCGGATGGTGGTTCAACGATCAGCGTGACGGAATGGAAGAACAGCTCAAATGTCTTGCAAACCTCGGCGTACTTTCATACTTCGTAGGTATGCTTACAGACTCAAGAAGCTTCCTTTCTTATCCGCGTCACGAATATTTCAGAAGAATTATGTGTAACATCATCGGCGGATGGGTTGAAAAAGGCGAATATCCGGACGATATGAAATATCTTGAAGAAATCATAAAAGGTATTTCTTATAACAATGCGAAAGAATATTTCAATATAATCTAAGTAAAGGAGAAAACATTATGGAAATGACCTTCAGATGGTACGGCGACAGTGATCCCGTTACCCTGGACAAAATCAGACAGATACCCGGTGTAACAGGTATTGTATCGGCTATTTATGATATTCCTGTTGGGGAAGCATGGCCAATGGATAAAATCCTTGAACTCAAGAAAAAAATTGAGGATAAAGGACTTAACCTTTCAGTAATTGAAAGTGTTCCTGTGCACGAAGATATCAAGCTTGGCAAACCGTCAAGAGACAGAATGATTGAAAACTACTGCACAACACTTCGTAACCTTGCTGCAGCAGGTGTAAACGTTGTTTGCTACAACTTTATGCCCGTATTCGACTGGACACGTTCAGAACTTGACCACGAACTTGCAGACGGCTCAAACGCACTTATCTACGTTAAAGAACAGGTAGATAAAATGGACCCGATCAGCGGTGAACTTTCACTTCCGGGTTGGGACTCCAGCTACACAAAAGAAAGCCTTAAAGCAGTATTTGATGAATATGCCAACATTACTGAAGAAGATTTGTGGAACAACCTCAAATACTTCCTTGAAAGAGTAATCAAAGTAGCAGAAGAAGTTAAAGTTAAAATGGCTATACATCCGGACGACCCGCCGTGGCCGATTTTCGGACTCCCGAGAATTATCACAAGCAAAGAAAACCTTGAAAGATTCTGTAAGCTTGTTGACAGCCCGTACAACGGAATCACACTTTGCAGCGGTTCTCTTGGCGTAACAAAAGAAAACGACATTCCTGATATGGTAAGATATTTCGGTAAAATGGGCAGAATTCACTTCGGCCACTGCCGTAACATCCTTATCACAGAAGAAGGCTCTTTTGAAGAATCCGCTCACCTTTCAAGCAAAGGTTCACTTGATATGCGCGAAATCATGAAAGCATATAAAGAAATCGGATTTGACGGTCCTATCCGTCCTGACCACGGTCGTATGATCTGGGGCGAAACAGGAAAACCGGGTTATGGTCTTTATGACAGAGCACTCGGTGCAGTATATCTTAACGGACTTTGGGAAGGCCTTGAATAAAACGGGGAATACATATGATTTGTTTGAACGGAAAATGGTACACCGGTATCAACCGGAACTACACAACTGAATCAAACGTACCGGGGCTTGTTTATTCAGCTATGGAAGCGGTAGACGGCACGCTCTGGTATAAAAAAGACATAACCTTGCCTGCGGAATCTTTTTCGCGGGCAAGTCTTGTTCTTTATGGAGCAAAATATCAGCCAAAAGTATATGTAAACGGTATGCTTGTATCTTCTTCGGAAGGCGGTCTTACAGTTACCCGACATCTGCTTGACAGCAGGGATGTAAAACCGGGCAATACCATAACTCTTGAAATAGAGCTTATTTCATATACCGACACACCCGATACGGATGCATCAAAGCTTCCGGAAGCGGACGACTGGCGCTCCGACCTTACATCACACATCTGGAACGATGTGTATCTTGATCTGCACGATGATGTGCGTATCGACGGCG
>JAFVVU010000023.1 GCA_017502065.1 Clostridia bacterium
GTGCGCAGGTCTTGATTATAACCGTATGGTTATGCTGCTTGCGGTAATTGAAAAAAATCTTGATATTTCTCTTGGCAACAAGGATATTTACATAAACGTTGCAGGCGGAATGAAAGTGGGCGAAACTGCCGCCGATCTGCCGCTTGCCGTTGCTATCGTATCTGCGGTTAAGGATAAACCCGTCAAACCCGGGGTTGCCGCTATCGGTGAAATCGGTCTTACGGGCGAAATGCGGTTTGCATCTCATATTGACAAGCGACTTGCAGAGCTTGAAAAAATGGGATTTACCGACTGTATTGTGCCGAAAGCAAACTCACCGCTGCATTATAAAGGCAAAATAAACGTGCACTTTGCCGATACAATCGGCGACATCTCGAAACTAGGAAGTGTTCTTTATGGATAAAATTGTTATGCGGTCCTATGCCAAGGTGAACATCACCCTTGACACCCTCCGCAAACGTGACGACGGATATCATGATGTTAAAATGATTATGCAGTCGGTTTCTCTTTATGACAAAATCACAATAAGAAAAGCCGACGGAATAAAAATAAGTACAAACCTTAAGTTTTTACCGACAAACGAAAAGAATATTGCATATAAAGCGGCGGCGCTGTTTATGGAAAATCATCCTGAATGCCGGGGCGCCCGGATTGACATTTCAAAATGGATTCCCGTTTCAGCAGGTCTCGCCGGCGGAAGCTCAAATGCGGCGGCTGTGCTTGTGGGGTTAAATAAGCTTTATGATAATCCGTTTTCGGAAGATGAGCTTCTTAAAATGGGTGAAAAGCTTGGGTCGGACGTGCCGTTTTGTATTACGGGCGGAACCGCTCTTTCCGAAGGACGCGGCGAGGTGCTTACTCCGCTTACCGCTCTTCCCGAAGATACGGTTATTCTTATTGCAAAACCGCCTGTTCACGTTTCAACTGCAGAGGTTTACGGCAGACTTAATGTGAATAAGCTTGCCGAGCATCCTGATACGGCAGGCGCAATATCCGCAATTGAAAACGGCGATATAAACGGCGTGGCAATACGAATGTTCAACGTGCTTGAAACCGTAACCGCACCTGAACATCCTGCCATTGGCGAGCTTAAGCTTAAAATGATACGGCTTGGCGCACTTGGCAGTGTGATGAGCGGAAGCGGACCGTCGGTTATAGGAATTTTTAAAAATAAAACTGATGCAATAAATGCAAAAAAAGAACTTTCAGAATCACTGCGTGATGTTTTTGTTACCACCGCAGTATCTTGCGGAACGGAGGAGTTTAAATACAATGAAAGAAAATAAAACAAAAAAACCGCTCAGCGACTTTATTTTTGATGAGCTTCGCGGCGAAATATTGAGCGGCAACTTAAAACCGGGCGAACGCCTTATGGAAATTAAATATGCGCAGAGTCTTGGTGTAAGCCGAACTCCTTTCCGTGAAGCTGTGCGCAAGCTTGAAAAGGAAGGACTTGTTACTGTCTTGCCGCGCCGCGGTGCACACGTTAGCCTTCTTTCCGTAAAGGATTTATGCGATGTGCTTGACATCCGCTGTGCGCTTGATATGCTGGCAATTGAAAAGTTTGCTCTTAATGCAAAGGTTTCCGATTTGCTGCATCTTAAATCTCTTATAGATACTTTTGCAAGAGCAACCGAAAGCGATAATCTGCAGGAACAGGCGGCATCCGACGTTGATTTTCATGAATATATCTATACCCACACGGGAAACGAACGTCTTGTGCAGATATATTACGGACTTAAGGACCAGCTGTACAGATTCCGAATACTGTACTTAAAAGAGGTTTTTGAACCGTCTGCCGTAGCGGAAGAGCATTATAAAATGCTTGATGCAATCCGCGCCAAAAATGTGGACGGCGCAAAACAAATTGCATCGCTTCACATTCAGAATCAGAAAGAAAATTTATTAAAAGAAACAAAAAAAGGTATTTAAGTTTTTACTTAAATACCTTTTAATTTTGCCGCTTAAGCCGCAGAAAAAATGATGAACCGTTTTATCAAAGAAAAGGTAAAAGAAAAAGGATGCAGAATGAGCAAACTGAAGGCAAGGCTTGGCTTGCCCCTGCCCGAAGGCGTACATAGGTACGCCGAGAGGTGAAGTTTGCTTATAGCGAAAAAACACAAAATAAAACCCCCGCAGAGTTTCTGCGGGGGTTACCTTTAATTATTAATTTTTTGCACAAACACACATAATGAAATGGTTTTTTCGCGATCTGCGCCTTTTAATTTTGCCGCTTAAGCCGCAGGGGCTATGGGAATCGGCGTATGTTCCGGTCTCGGTGTTGTTGCCGGCTCGGCGCTCGGCTGGGGAGTAGCGTTCGGGTCCGGGGTTGCATTCGGATCAGGAGTAGCGTTCGGGTCGGGAGTTGCATTCGGATCTGTTCCTTCCGGATTTTCTCCTTCCGCAAGGTGAACTCCGCTACATTCTTTTACCGGCACCATGCCCGGTTTAAACATTTCATATGCCGTTTTTTCGCATCCCTCTACTGCAAGGTCGCCCGATTCAAGACAAATTGTTGCCCATGATACGCCGCTTGGTGCTTTAAAGCCTTTGTTTTTAAGTCCTGCATGAACATCGTTCATAACGCTTTTGAACAGCTTATGTGCAACAATTGATGTCTGGCTGTACGGAACTGTTTTCGGTTCATCATATCCGTACCAAACCGCACCAACATAATACGGTGTGTATCCTACGTACCATCTGTCTTTATCGTCGTTTGTTGTTCCTGTTTTACCTGCCGCTGTCATATTGCTGAGCTTTGCAGATATTCCAAGCCCGCCTTCTGCCGTTGTTACAAGCACGCTTGTCATTATATCGGCAGTCTGTTCAGAAAATACTCTGTTATTTACAATTTCTTTTTCAAGAATTACTTTTCCTGTTTTATCAAGAACCTTTGTGTACATATACGGCTGTGTATATATACCTTTATTTGCAAATGTCGCATATGCCGCCGCCATTTCCTTAACGCTTACACCTTTTGTAAGACCGCCGAGTGCAAGCGGAGAAAGATATTTATCATCTTTTGCGGTTATATTTGAGAAATGCATTTTATTTACAAGAAAATCAAACGAAGCATCAACGCCAACCTGCATAAGTGTTTTTATTGCCGGAATGTTCATTGAACGTTCAACGGCTCTTCTCATTGTTACAGGACCTTCATATCCTTTATACCAGTTCTGCGGATTCCATCCGTTCTGGCTGAACGGTTCATCAATTATTATGCTACCCGGTGAAATAAGGTTAAGCTCAACAGCCGGACCGTAAACCGCAATCGGTTTTATGGATGAACCCGGCTGACGGTAGGTATCGGTTGCCCTGTTAAGAATAAGGCTTTCCGTTTTCGGACCTACACCTCCCACCATTCCGCGGATTGCACCGTCCTCGGGCGAAATAATAACCATTGCCGCCTGAGGCTGAACATCACCCGAAAGTTTCGGGAACAGTTTTGTATTTTCACTGTCTTCAAACGTTTTGTGCATTGCATTTTGCACATCCACGTTCATTGTTGAATATATCTTAAGACCGCCGGAATAAACCATTCGTACCGCCTGTTCGTGCGGAATGTTTTGCTTTTCGGCAAGGTCTTTTGTTACTTCTTCAACAAGCGCTTCGGAGAACCATGTGTTTACACCGTTTTTCTGCGCTGTGCTTGTCTACTTGAATTCAAGCGGCTGAGCAGCTGCCACATTATATTCTTCTTCGGTTAAATATCCAAGCTCTTTCATTTTACCAAGCACAAGCATTTGCCTGTTCTTGTTATTTTCAGGATAGTTGAACGGGTCAAGATTTCTTGGCGACTGTGTTATTCCCACAATTGCCGCCGCTTCGGCTACGGTAAGGTCGGCAATATCCTTATCAAAATATGTATATGCCGCCATCTGCACACCGTTGCTTCCGTTACCGAAATATACAATGTTCAGGTAATATTCAAGAATTTCTTCTTTATTCATTTTTGTTTCAACAACAAGTGCCCTGAAAATTTCCCTTATTTTTCTTGTCGGGCTGTTATCCCAGTCACCCGTAACGTTTTTTACAAGCTGCTGAGTTATTGTACTTCCGCCGTAATCACTTGTTCCTGTTATAAACCCAAAGATTGCGCCTGCAGTACGTTTTATATCTATACCTCTGTGTGAATAAAATCTTTCATCCTCAATTGAAATTGCGGCTTTCTGCACAAAATCGGGGATGTTTTCAATATCCACCCAAACCCTTCGCACATCGCCGTGAAGCTGTTCATATTCAACGGGGTTTCCGTCTTTATCAACACCGTACACAACAGAAGAGGAATCCATTTTATAGTTTGTGATGTCAAATCCGTACGCGTCAATCACAAACGAACCGAGCGATATTACAATGGCAAAACAAGTCAGTATCCCTACTGCCAGAAGTATTTTACCAATGTTTTTTACGGTTTTCCGTTTGTTTTTTGTCCTTTTTTTTGCCATAAGACTTACCTCCGCTTCGGCAAAATTTGCTTATCTTACTTCATTATACAACAAAACCTTGCTTTTTACAAGTTATATTTTGTTACTTATTGGTTACAATATCCTTACGGGAGGGATATTTATGTCAGATAAAACAAAAATTCTCATTTTTACGTGTGCATGTCTGTTTTCGTTTGCGGTGGGGCTTTTTTGCGGTATGGTATCGGGCGGCACTAAAACCGAATATGTTTACGTTCCCGAAACTGCCGCGGCGGCGGAATATTCTGCAGATGAAATTCCACTTCCGCCGCCGGTGCAGTATTACTATATGAAATCTCAGGACGGCATAATTTATGTATATTCCGCCGGTGAGGCTGGCGATATGGCACTTATGCTTGAAATTGATTATATTGATTTCCGTGCTTTAAACGAAAATCAGCGACAAAAGCTTGCGGACGGCATTTCGTTTGCCACAATGGAGGATGTTGCCGAGTTTGTTCAGGATTTGGGGACATAGGAGCCGAGTGAAACCGAACTCCCACAAGCCTTAAACTTGTTAAATTTTTATTCTTGCAATTTGTCGTCCTCGCAAGGCGCCAGCCTTGCTTCGTCCTCCTCATTCCAATTATATAAAATTTTCCTGCGTTTAAGGTCGAAGAGTTTAAATTCTTTACCTTTTAATTAAAGACATCCCGTACATTTACATCAGTTTCTGCATCATA
>JAFVVU010000214.1 GCA_017502065.1 Clostridia bacterium
AATGCGCCTGCTTTAACAAAATATTCTCCTGCTGCAGATGCTTTTTCCCTTGCGGTTTCAAGGTTTTCAATGGCATCATAAAGAGCATCGGCACCTTCCGATGTTTTTGCAAGCAGCTTCTTTGTTGCATTTGTTTTTGCTCCTGCCGCTTTTTCAGCCACTACTGTTTCCGCAAGGAATTTATTGAACTTAATGACTGCAGGAAGAATTTCCTGTTTAGCCATATCAATCATTGTCAGTGCTTCAATATTAATAACCTTCGCATAGTTTTCAATAAGAATTTCACATCTTGCTTCTACCTCACTGTTTGAAAGCACGCTGTGTCTTTCAAACAGGCGGATGTTTTTATCGTCAAGAAATGCCGGAAGAATATCAATTGTGGAGCCTGCGCTTACAAGCCCACGTTTTTTGGCTTCTTCTTCCCATTCTTTTGAATAATTATTTCCGTTAAATATTATACGCTTATGTTTTGTAACTATGTCTTTGATTATGTTTTTAATTTCGGCATCCTTATCCGATGCTGTTTCAAGTCTGTCTGCAATATACATAATTGCATCCGCAACTATTGTATTGAACATATAGTTCGGGCATCCGATGGATGAAGACGACCCAACCATACGAAACTCAAATTTATTTGCAGTAAATGCAAGCGGAGAAGTTCTGTTTCTGTCGGTAGTATCTTTTTTGAATGTCGGCAATGTGGACACGCCTGTCTGCATTCTTGCGGTACCGTACTCACCGGGTTTTACACCGGTTTCATATTCTTCAAGAATTTCCGTAAGAAGCTCACCAAGATATATTGAAACAGTTGCCGGCGGAGCTTCGTTTCCGCCAAGTCTTCTGTCATTACTCGGTGTGGAAATTGACAAAAGAAGCAAATCCGAATATTCATCAACCGCTTTTATAACTGCACATAGGAACAGTAAAAACTGATAGTTTTCGCGCGGGTTTTTGCCCGGATTCATAAGGTTTTCCCCGTCATCCGTGCTTATTGACCAGTTGTTATGCTTCCCGCTGCCGTTAACTCCGTCAAACGGTTTTTCATGGAGAAGGCACACAAGATTATGACGTGCCGCAACCGACTGCATTATTTCCATTGTAAGCTGATTATGGTCAGTTGCAATGTTTGCCGAATCATAAACCGGTGCAAGCTCGTGCTGAGCAGGAGCCGCTTCATTATGTTTGGTTTTTGCCGAAACCCCAAGCTTCCAGAGCTCTTCGTCAAGGTCTTTCATATATGAAGACACACTCGCATGAAGTTTTGCATAGTAATGGTCTTCCATTTCCTGACCCTTTGGCGGTTTTGCACCAAAAAGTGTACGGCCTGTGAAAATAAGGTCTTTACGTTTTTTATAAATTTCCTTATCAATAAGAAAATATTCCTGTTCAGGTCCGACATTGGGTTTTACACTTGTTGCCGTTGTGTTTCCAAGCAGTTTAAGAAGTCGCATTGCCTGTGTATTGAGTGCTTCAACCGAACGGAGAAGCGGTGTTTTTTTATCAAGTGCCTCACCTGTATATGAACAGAAAACAGTTGGTATATAAAGCGAGCCGTCTTTAACAAAAGCAGGTGATGTGCAGTCCCACGCGGTATATCCCCTTGCTTCAAATGTTGCACGAAGACCTCCTGACGGGAATGAAGATGCGTCCGACTCTCCTTTAAGAAGCTCTTTTCCGGAAAATTCCATAATAACCTTTCCGTCTCCCACCGGAGAAACAAAAGAGTCATGTTTTTCGGCGGTAACGCCTGTCATCGGCTGAAACCAATGGGTGAAATGAGTTGCTCCCTTTTCAATTGCCCAGTCTTTAATTGCACCGGCAACCGCTTCTGCAATCATCGGGTCAAGCGAAAGTGAGTTTGATATTGTATTTTTAAGCGAGCTGTATATAGGGGCAGGAAGCCTCTTTTTCATTTCCGCATCGTTAAATACATTGATTCCGTAAATATCAAGCGGAGTAGCCGGAGTTATGTTTTCCATATATCGTATCAGCCTTTCATCAT
>JAFVVU010000215.1 GCA_017502065.1 Clostridia bacterium
AAACCGAATATGTTTTTTGAAGATGTAAATGACCTGCAGAATAAGGATTTACCGAAAACAGGTGCATTTAAAAATGATAAATGGCATATTTTCGGCGGACACAGACTGTGGGCAAGTCCGGAAGCCTATCCGCAGACATATTATCCTGCAGCCGACCCGGTTGAATATGAGCTTACCGAAAACGGATGTATCGTTCGTCAGCCGGTTCAAGAATACACAAATATTCAGACAGAAATGAAAATTGAAATGTCTGATAATGGTGTGAGCATTGAACATAAGCTTACAAACAAAAACGCGTGGCCGGTTAAACTTGCTCCTTGGGCAATAAGCGTTATGGCGCAGGGCGGTACCGAGGTTGTTCCTCAGCCCGATAAAGATACGGGGCTTCTTAATAACAGACTTCTTGGACTATGGCCGTATACAAAACTAACCGATGAAAGGGTAATCTGGGGAGATAAGTATATTGTTCTGAACCAGGATACCAATGTAAAATGCAGTTTCAAATTCGGTTTGAACGGCGAAAAGGGTTTTGCGGCATATCTTTATGAGGGTATGATGTTCGTGAAAAGACATACACATATTGACGGTGCAGAATATCCGGATGGCGGAATGTCTTTTGAAACATATACCGATGCAAAAATTCTTGAAGTGGAAACTATAGCACCGCTTACGGAAATAAAACCGGACGGGTATGCACTGCACACAGAAACCTGGCAGCTTTATGATAATATAACTCCGGATTTTTCTTCTGACGAAACAATAGAAAAAACAATAATCAAATATATATAAAAAAAACTTGACAAACGCGGAAAAAGTATGTATAATATACTTTGTATGTAAACGGTTAAAGTTCGGAGGAAAGTATGGAACTTGATTTAATCGGTATTTTAAATAACAACGGAGCATCCGTTAAAGTGGATGGAACCGTGAGTTTTGAAAATATGGAATTTTCCGGCACGGAATATAAGTTTTCCGCCCCGCTTTCCATACAGGGAAAAATTGCAAATGTGAGCGGTGTGCTTGAATTCACAGCACACGTTACCGGCTCTGCCGACACATTTTGCGACAGGTGTACAAAACCCATCAGTATTGAAATTGATTATGATTTTATCGAAACTCTTGCTTCGGCAGATGCGGAAGTAGAAGATGCTGATGATGTGATTGTCCTTGAACAGTCGGTTATCAATGTTGATGATATTGCACTTAATAATTTCCTTACAAACTGCTCACTTCAGCATTTGTGTGGGCCCGACTGCAAAGGTCTTTGCCAGGTGTGCGGAGCAGATAAAAATACTGAAAATTGTTCCTGCGAAGAAAATATTACGGACCCCCGTTTGGACGTACTGAACAATTTGTTTAAAGACTGATTAAACATCAGATTTAATATACACTTTAAGTACATTAATTGCTGCTTATCTAAGGAGGTGTTCGGGTATGGCAGTACCAAAGAGAAAAACATCAAAAGCAAGACGTGATAAAAGAAGAGCTAATTGGAAACTTGCTATTCCGGGTATGGTAGTGTGCCCGCAGTGTCGTGAGTACAAAATGCCGCATAGGATTTGCAGCGCATGCGGATATTACAACGGTAAAGAAGTAATTGCAAACACACAGGAAGCGTAATAAATTTATCATGGCCATGCAAATAAGGGGGTAGCATTACCTCCTTTATTTTTTTGCTTGAAGAAAGGTGATAAAATGGACAAGTATAACGAAATTTCGTGCGTTGAAACCGGAAGTCCGGCAGATTTGGCAGGGCTTGTGGCGGGCGATATAATTACAAGTATAAACGGATGCGACGTGTATGATGTACTGCAGTATAAATACCTTTGCGCCGATACCACTCTTGATATTGAAGTTTCCCGCGACGGCATAGCAAAAAAATTTCATATAACAAAAGAAGAATATGAAGACTTAGGGCTTGAATTTACATATCCGCTTATGTCAAAGGCAAAAGGCTGCGCAAATAAATGCATTTTCTGTTTTATTGACCAGCTTCCGCCGAACATGCGTAAAACGCTCTATTTTAAGGATGATGATTCAAGGCTTTCATTTCTGCACGGAAACTATGTAACACTTACAAACCTTTCCGAACGTGAAATCAAAAATATAGGTGAAATGAAAATAAGTCCCATCAACGTTTCGGTCCATACAACAGACCCAAAGCTTAGGGAATTTATGATAAAAAACAAAAATGCCGGCAAAATGCTTGATATAATGAAATACTGGGCGTCTTGCGGCATTGTAATGAACGCGCAGATTGTTCTTTGCAAAGGCATCAACGATGGTGCGGCACTCGATAAAACAATTGCAGATTTGGCAGAAATGTATCCGTCGGTAACATCGGTTTCGGTTGTTCCGGTCGGAATAACAAAATACCGCGACGGACTTTATCCGCTCGAGCCTTATGATAAGCAGGCGGCAAAAGATGTGGTAAATCAGGTTGATAAGTGGCAGAACAAGCTCCTTTCCGAAATCGGCAGTCGCCTTATCTTTGCAGCAGACGAGTTTTATCTTAAAGCGGAAGAAGAAATTCCGCCATTTGATGCATATGAAGACTTTCCGCAGATCGAAAACGGCGTAGGTCTTATTGCATCAATGCAGGACGAATTTGATTTTGCAATTGAAGATGTGAAAACGATTAAAAAGGAAAGAACCGTAAGCATTGCAACGGGAATGGCAGCATTTTCGTTTATAAAGTCGCTTGCAAAGCGTCTTGAAGAAAAAGCAGGTAACCTTAAAATAAACGTGTATGGAATAGAGAATACAGTTTTTGGCGAAAATATAACTGTTGCAGGGCTTCTTTGCGGACGTGACATTATATCTCAGCTTAAAGATAAAGAACTCGGACAGGCACTGTACATAACAACATCAATGCTTCGTGCAGGGGAAAATGTCCTTCTTGACGATGTAACCACGGACGATCTTGAACGCGAGCTTGGAACGAAAGTAATAGTAACGGATAACGACGGGTTTGATTTTGTCGATAAGTTGACAAAAATGCCGTAATAGTATATAATTGTAAGGATAAAATAGTGGGGTAAAAAAGTATGAAACCTATTGTAGCTATAGTTGGAAGACCTAATGTAGGAAAGTCATCCTTATTTAACAGACTTGTGGGTAAAAGAGTGTCTATTGTAGAGGATACTCCGGGCGTAACCCGTGACAGAATTTATGCCGAAACCGAATGGCGAAACACGCCTTTTCTTCTTGTTGATACCGGCGGTATCGAACCGGATAACGACGATATAATTTTGTCGCAGATGCGCATGCAGGCACAAACAGCAATTGACACAGCCGATGTAATTATCTTTGTCGTAGATGTAAAAACAGGACTTACCGCAACTGACCAGAGCGTTGCATCAATGCTTTTGAAATCAGGAAAACCGGTTGTTCTTGCAGTAAATAAAATTGATAAAGTCGGAGAACCACCCATGGAATTTTATGAATTCTATAATCTTGGTATGGGCGATCCGGTTGCAGTGTCAAGCCTCCAGAGTCTCGGACTTGGTGACTTGCTTGACTGTGTATATGAGCATTTCCCGAATCCTGATGAAATCGAGGAAGATGAGGACGTAATCAAAGTTGCCATAATCGGCAGACCAAACGCGGGTAAATCCTCCCTTATCAACTGTATCATCGGGGAAGAACGTTCGATCGTAAGTGATATTCCGGGTACAACAAGAGATGCGGTTGACGCACCGTTTGAAAAAGACGGACAAAAATATCTTTTTATTGATACTGCAGGTCTTCGTAAAAAATCCAGAATTGATGACGAAATTGAAAAATACAGCGTTATAAGAGCTCTTGCGGCAGTAGAACGTGCGGATGTATGTCTGCTTATGGTAGACGCCAGCGGCGGTATTGCTGAGCAGGACGCTAAAATTGCAGGCTATGCCCATGAAGAAGGCAAGGCAACAATTGTAGTTGTGAATAAATGGGACCTTGTCGAAAAACAGACCAACACAATGAGAGACCATAAAACCAAAGTTATGGAACAGCTTTCGTTTATGCAGTATGCGCCCATTGAATTTATTTCTGCAAAAACGGGCGCAAGAGTAAATAAACTTTTTGAGCTTATCAGAAATGTAGCAGAAATGAACTCAATACGAATAAAGACAGGTGCGCTTAACGATATTATAAATGAAGCAACCCTTAAGGTTCAGCCTCCGTCGGATAAAGGCAGAAGACTGAAAATTTATTATGCAACTCAGCCGTCAACAAAACCACCGACATTTGTTTTGTTTGTCAATAATAAAGAGCTTGCGCATTTCTCATATATCAGATATCTTGAAAATCAGATAAGAGATGCCTTTTCTATTACAGGAACACCAATCAGATTTATAATAAGAGAAAAGGGCGAAAAAAAGTAAAGGGGTAGTATAAATGAACTATTTGTTAATAGCAATATTTGCAGTTATTGCATATCTTCTCGGCAGTATCAACAGTTCAATCCTTATAGGAAGACTTTTTGGTGTTAAAGATATAAGAAAACACGGCAGCGGGAACGCCGGTGCAACAAACACTCTTCGCACAATCGGTAAAAAAGCGGCAATTCTTGCCCTTATCGGCGATGCACTTAAAGGTGTTATTGCCATACTTCTCACACGTCTGGTGCTTGGTATGTTTATAGAAGGCGACCTTCTTCGCATAGCGCAGTATATAAGCGGTGTTGCGGCAGTTTTAGGTCATAACTTCCCGATATTCTTCCAGTTCAAAGGCGGAAAGGGTATTGTAACAACTGCGGCAGTAGGTG
>JAFVVU010000216.1 GCA_017502065.1 Clostridia bacterium
CGTCCGGTTGCAAGAGGACTTATCAATAAATGGAGAGCTGATGTTATTCATGAGTTCCTTCCTGACGTATATGAAGTGAATGATTTTTTAAGTTCACGCGGCGCAGCAAGACCGTTTCTTGATTATTCTCACAGCGTACCCGTATGGGACAGACTTTTTGCGCTTGGCTATTCCGGAGTTCTGGAAGAAGCAATGGAAGCAAAAAAGAAACATGAAGCAGGAAAAACATTAACAGAGGAAGAAACTGCATTTTTTGACAGCATAGAAATTGCATATACAGCAATTATGCGTTTTCTTGGCAGATTAGCTTCCTTAGCTGAAAAAACACCGGGCAGTGATGTGCTGAGCTATACATATCAGGGGTCATTACTTTGCCTTCTTCTGTGCTATATTCCGTTTGACAGCGCATTTGTGCTCGACTTGCCAAACGTGTTGTCGGCAGCATCAATGGGACTTTGTGTGGGACTTGGATATATATGCTTTGCAAAAGGATTTTCACTTGATATTGATCCTGTCAAGGCTTCGGTAGTTTCCTATGTTGAACCCGTTTTGAATCCCATCTGGGTTATGCTGTTTATAGGCGAAAAAGTTACCGTATGGTCAGCGGCAGGTATTGTACTTGTGCTGGCAACGGCAATATATTACAGTGTGATATACTCAAAAAAACAAAGTTAAAGTTGCACACGGGAAAATAATATGATAAAATAAAAGGAGAAAAGAACATGAAAGATGTTTTTATGATTGGCGATTCTATAACGATGGGGTATGCTGAAAAGGTCCAAGAAATATTGGGAGATTCGGTAAAAATATGGCGTACATTTTCAGATATGAGTAATTATGAAGTGGAAAATGCGCGATGGACAGGATATACTCTTAATAATCTTGCAAGACATATGTGGCTTCAGAAACTGCCGAAAAAGTTTGATGCAATTCACTGGAATAACGGCATATGGGATACAGTGATAAGATATCCTGAAGACGGATGTTTTACATCACCTGATGAATATGCAAGAAACATTGGAAGAATTGCAAGAGAACTTACTAAACTGAGCGATAATGTTATTTTCGCAACCACAATTCCGCCAAGAGTTGATGAGTTTATTGATGTGCGCTACGGCTTTGATTTTGTAAACAGATATCACGAAGATACTATAAAATATAACGAAATCGCAAAAGAAGTTTTGTCAGAATACGGTGTTATAATTGAAGATATGTATAGCCTTGTTTTACCTGAACGTGAAACATATATAAGCGAGAGAGACAATACTCATCTTACAGACGCCGGAGTAGAAGCATGTGCAAAGCTTGTTGCTGATACTATAGCGGGAGTGCTTTAAGCCGAGTGAAGTCGAACTCCCTTGGCTTTAATCTTTTATGTAAAAGAGTGAATTTCAATGAAGTATGTATTTGATAATGAGGTTGTCTGTGTTTCCAAAATAAGAGTTTGCTGTAAAGTAAGCGGCGAATACTGGACAAGCGTTCATAAAAACAGACCAACCCACGGACTTGTTGTTTATCTGCAGGGAGAATCTGTGTTTGCTTTTGACGACGGCAACAGCTATGAAGTCAAGGCTGGTCAGGTTATTTATCTGCCTAAATTTTCTAATTACACATCAGCCGATTCTGAAGATGCGGTGTGTATTGCCGTGAATTTTTATATGGCGGACAGTGAAAAAACCTATCCGGTTGCTCTTATAAATCAGAAATACGGAGAAAAATACATAAAGAAATTCAATAAAATATTAAATGTGTGGAATGAACAGACAAGCGGCTACCAGAACGGATGTCTGTCGATTCTATACGACATAATTTTCAATATGCAGCAGGATACGAAAAGTGAATATGTTTCGTCACAGCAGGCGCAGACTGTTGAAAAAGCCGTATCTTATATCAATCTTAATATAAGGGATGAGGCATTGACAATTCAGCGCGTTGCCGAAGAGGTGAACATAACACCTGAGTATTTAAGAGTTCTTTTTAAATCCATCAGGCATATGTCGCCAAAGGAATATGTTTTAAACAAACGAATGGAGCTTGCAAAACGGTACATTGAATCTCAGGACATAAAGCTAAGCTATATTCCGGAAATCTGCGGATTTAAGGATTATGCATATTTTTCAAGAAGCTTTAAACGACATTTCGGTGTGTCGCCACATTCTTATTTAAAACATGTACAAAAAGAAAAGGAAAAGAAAAAAGTATGAAGGGTCATATTTTTGATATTAAAAAATTTGCAATACATGACGGGGATGGTATTCGTACCACTGTGTTTTTAAAGGGATGTCCGCTTAAATGCGTGTGGTGTCATAATCCCGAAGGAATTTCGGGGAAAGACCAGCTTGCCTTTTATAAGCATAAATGTGTAAACTGTGGCGCGTGTGTGCAGGTCTGCAAATGCCATTCAATGAAAGATGGAGTACATACCTTTGATAGTTCATGCTGCATCGCATGCGGCAAATGTGTGGATGTATGTCTTGCCGAGGCTCTTACTCTGTATGGAAAAATGGTAAGCGCCGATGAGCTAATGCCTACATTGTTGGAAGACAAAGCGTTTTATGACCATTCAAACGGTGGCGTAACCTTATCGGGTGGAGAATGTCTTCTTCAGCCGGAATTTTGTGCTGAAATACTGAAAAAATGTAAGGAAAACGGTATTCATACTGCCGTTGACACTTCAGGCTGTGTTCAGTGGGAAAATATAGAGCATGTTATGGAATATACAGATATATTCCTGTATGATATGAAAGCAATTGACGAGGATGTGCATATACGATGCACAGGAGTGACAAATAAAATCATTCTTGAAAATCTTAAGAAAATTGACGATGCGGGAAAGAAAATTGAAATAAGAGTTCCGTATGTTCCGGGATTTAACGATAATCAGATTTCAAAAATTGCGGATTTTATAAGTGAGCTTAAAAATGTAACTAAGGTTAGGGTGCTGGCATATCATGATTTTGCAAGGTCAAAATATGATTCGCTGCAGATGAAAGATACCATGCCGCCCGACAAACCGGAAGAAGAACAGCTTGCGGCCGCAAAAGAGATTTTTAAAGCAAAAGGAATTTTATGTGAATAAAAAAAGAGGACTTCAGCCGAAGTCCTCTTTTGATTTATTATTTTATTGCTTCGCGGAGCCATTCAAGAGTACAGGAAACCATGTGTTTTCCGGTTTCTTCGGAAGCTTCTTTTGCGCTTTCTGCAAACCATTCGGTATTTTGTGCGCAACGGCTTAAATCAACATTTTCCGGATAAGTACCCATCATCAAGCTGGTTTCCCATTTGCCGGCATGGTCAAAACCACCGCATTTAATCTGTGCATCAGCACCGATAAGGGGAATAACTTTAATGTATGAGAACGGATCTTCTCCGCCGCCAAGGTTTTCATAATAGTCAGCATAAGAATCGCTGCCCCACCAACCCTGACCGAGAGTTTCTTCCATATATTCCATTGTAACTTTTTTTGCTGCCTTGTGGCACGCAATTGTCATCGGCATAAGACCTGCGCCTTCTGTCTGATGATGCGGAATAAGATAAATGTTTTTATTGCCGCCGGCAATCATTGATTTGAGAATGCAGTATAAATACTGTGCATATGTATCTTCATCAACGTGTATGTGGTCGGGCTTCGGAGCGCAAACGGCATAGGAAGCAACACCGTACCAGATAGGCGGACAAATAACTATTTCTTTTTCTTTCTCAAGTTCACGAAGACATCCGTTTACTACCATGGTATCTGTTCCGCAGGATGCGTGATGTGCATGGTATTCAATAGTACCGATAGGAATAATAAACGGTACCTTTCTGTTTACAGCATCTTCAATCTGGTCGTGAAACATATTAATCAGTTGCATAATATAGCCCCCTTGAAAATTTAATAAAAGTTTAGATTACTTTAATTATATAATAATTTGACATTATTGTCAATTAAATACAGTGTACATATTTTATTTTTTTCTCTTGACTGGAAGATGATAAATATTGTAAAATAATATAGGTGATAAGAGTGAAAAAGGTTTTAATTATACTTCTTGTTTTATCCCTGTTTATACCGCAGGCTTTTGCGGCAGACGGTCTTGTTGTTGAAACAACCTTCGGAGCAACACAAATAAGTCAGGGAATACATAACATCAACGGAAAAGAATATTATCCGCTTATGGCGGTAAGCGAAGCACTTGGTGCGGTAACCTACGAAAATGAACTGAAAAATTCAATGTTCATCATCTCGCGTGATGGGGATACTGCTTCTCATACCGTGGGAAACACCTTTTATGTGTTTAACGGCAGTGTGATGCAGATGTCATATCCTTCAGTGTATGATGAACAGTACGGAATTCTGGTTCCGCCCGAAATGATAAAAACAATGTTTGTTGTAAAAATTGAAGGTAACCGTATCATCAGGGATATGTATACCAATTTTTATAACGGTCTTGTAAGCAATCTTCTGCAGTATTGTATATACGGCGATTTTTATCCCGAAAACTTTGTAAGATACTATTCGTTTTATTGCAAAAATCCCGATATGGACCCGGGAATTGTAATAAACAGTGTGAACATCGGTCTTGATAAAACATGGCATAGTGATGCGGTGATTGCGGAAAATACAGACAGTAAACAGGTACTTGTCAATAAACTAAACAGGCTTCCGGAAAATCATGAAGCAAAAAATCTTGTGCCGGTTGGTACGCTGTATATGAAATATCGTAACTCAGGGTATATGCTTGACGCTGAGGCATATTATAAATATGTGGAAATGTATGATGCGGCGGCAAAAGAAGGAATTTATCTTAAAATGGTGTCGGCATACAGAACAGAAGATTATCAGCGTAATCTGTATAATTCATATGTAAGAAACTACGGGCAGGCATATGCTGAAAAATATTCCGCACAGCCCGGATATTCCGAACATCAGACAGGTCTTGCGGTGGATATAAATTCGCTTTACACAAGCTTTGAAAATTCAAAGGAATATGCATGGCTTAAACAGCATGCCCACGAATACGGCTTTATTGAACGCTATAAAAAAGGCAGGGAATATATAACCGGCTATGCGTATGAACCCTGGCACTACAGATATGTCGGCACGGAAGCGGCAAAGATAATCCATGATACTAATATGACATATGAAGAATACTATGCTGTATATCTGTATAAAAGCGAATATTCACTTGATAAAGACAGGGTATGGGCAAAGGTACTTCAGATTTTCCATAAATA
>JAFVVU010000217.1 GCA_017502065.1 Clostridia bacterium
AGTGTATTCTAATATTATACTACAAAAATGTACAATAATCAATAAATTAGTTGACAAAATTTGAATTAAATATTAAGATAATATATATAAAATATTGGAGGTTGAAACATGAGGGCAGTAATAACCGTAATAGGAAAAGACACAATAGGAATAATTGCAAAGGTAAGTAATTATCTTTACGAAAATAAAATCAACATTCTTGATATTTCACAAACGATTATGCAGGATTTGTTTACAATGATAATGCTTGTGGATATGGCTGAATGCTCGAAACAGTTTGATGCTGTAAGAGCCGAACTCGACAAAATGGCGGAAGAAATAAACGTAACAATCAAAATACAGCATGAAGATATTTTTAATTCAATGCACCGTATATAAGTGAGGTGTAAGGAATGTTAAATAAAAATGAAATAATGGAAACCATTAATATGATTTCCAACGACCATCTTGACATACGTACAATAACCATGGGGATTTCTCTTGGTTCGTGTGCATCCGAAAGTATCGACAGACTGTGCGAAAAGATATATGACAAAATCACATTTTCTGCAAAAGACCTTGTAAAAACAGGGGAGGAAATTGAAAGTCGTTTCGGCATACCGATTATTAACAAACGTATTTCCGTAACACCGATTTCTCTGGTTGCAGCACCGGCGGACGGTGATTATGTAAAGATAGCAAAAACTCTTGATAAAGCGGCGGAAGAAACCGGTGTTAACTTTATTGGAGGATACTCTGCGCTTGTTCAGAAAGGCTTTACAAATTCCGACAGAAAGCTTATTGATTCACTTCCCGAAGCTCTTGCATCCACAAACAAAATGTGTGCGTCTGTAAACATAGGCTCAACAAAAGCCGGAATCAATATGGATGCTGTGGCAAAAATGGGTGAAATAATTAAACAGTGCAGTGAAAAAGATGATATGGCTTGTGCAAAGCTTGTTGTATTCTGTAACGCGGTTGAAGATAATCCGTTTATGGCAGGTGCATTCGTTGGTACGGGAGAACCGGAATGTGCAATAAACGTCGGTGTAAGCGGACCGGGTGTTGTTCGCCATGCTCTTGAAAAACTCGGCAGACAAGCGTCATTTGGAGAAGTGGCTGAAACAGTTAAAAAGACAGCATTTAAAATAACAAGAATGGGTCAGCTTGTTGCGGAAGAGGCATCCAGAAAACTTGGTGCCACGTTTGGTATTGTTGACCTTTCGCTTGCTCCTACACCTGCAATTGGTGACAGTGTTGCACATATACTTGAAGAAATGGGCATTGAAAAATGCGGTACTCACGGTACAACGGCGGCACTTGCACTCCTTAATGATGCCGTCAAAAAAGGTGGCGTAATGGCAAGTTCGTATGTTGGTGGCCTTTCCGGAGCGTTTATTCCGGTAAGCGAAGATGCCGGTATGATAGATGCGGTTCAGTGTGGTGCACTTTCGCTTGACAAACTTGAAGCAATGACCTGTGTTTGCTCCGTTGGTCTTGATATGATTGTTGTTCCGGGAACGATTACTCCCGCAACAATTTCTGCTATTATTGCGGATGAAGCAGCAATCGGTATGATAAATACAAAAACAACGGCGGTAAGAATAATTCCTGCGCCGGGTAAACAAGTTGGCGACATAGTTGATTTTGGCGGTCTTCTCGGTCAGGGGCCGGTTATGAATATAAATCCTTACGGAAGTGAAGATTTTATTAAGCGTGGTGGAAGAATCCCGGCACCGATCAACAGCCTTAAAAACTAAATAACAATAAGGCAGACGGAAGTCTGCCTTTCACTTTTCTGAATGCTTTTTTCGTTCTGTGTCTGCACCAAAAATGTAATCGTCAAGATCACCTTGCGGTTGGTTTAAATAATCATCGTAAATACTTTCATAATTTTCTCTATCTGTGTTCTTTTCGTTATTTTCTGTTTTTTCAAGCTTCATTTTACTATCCTTTCAAAAATAAAAACTATACATATTATATGCAATAATTTATATGTTGTTTACATTAAAAACGGGATCAAAAACAGACTGTTTTTATTCCTGAATCGTAAAATCCTTCGTCGCAGGATGGATAATTCATTCTTAAAAGAAGTTCTGCTTCTGTAGGTGTAAAATCTGGAAACAAACAGGGGAATTTTGTGCATATTATCTTATAGTTTCCTGAGTACAAATCAATCAGGTGTGAATTTGTACTGTAAGGAATTTTTCCGTTGTGACCAATGATTATTTTATTGCAAACAGTATCGGAAAAATGAACGGCAATACCGTATTTTTTCAAAATACTGTCATAAAATTTTTCATTATATCTGTCCATAGAAAAAACGGTGTTGAGTTTGCTGATTTTTTCAAAGAAAAAATCAATATCATTTATGTTGTCTGCACAAAGATGAATGCCCGTTTTTTCTATGTCAATTTGTTTTGCTTTAATATATGCAAATAATCTCTGCACAAGCAAATGTTTTTTTATTGAAGAGCCGTCAAATACGTTAAATCCATTCTCCTGAAAAAAAGAAGCGTAATGCGATAATGCAGGTTCAAAAGCAATGTATTCCGTTTTGTGTTGTTTAAGCAATGCCATGAGCTTTTTTGCTGTTTTTTGATCGTGAGAATTGCGATTTTTATATGATAAATAAAAGAAATTAAGGATATTATCGGCGGTTTTATATTTCTCTTGCATTTTGATTTTAGGTCTGGAAAACACAGGAAATTTTTGCTTGTTAACGTTGCTCTGCAATATATATCCGTAATGCAAAGTATCCCTCTTTTCGTTCTAAATGATACAGTATATTTTTCGTTAAGCAAAATTATAATGAAAATTGAAGAAAAATTTCTGTATACTATTGCATTTTAGTATTTAAATGTAGTATAATAAATAAGTATAAAATAAACTTATTGGAGGAATTAAAAATGAGTAAAGTAACAAAAGATATGATAATTGCAGATGTTCTCAGAATGGATCCGGGTACAGCACCGTTTTTCCTTGAAATCGGAATGCACTGCCTTGGTTGTCCGTCAGCAAGCGGAGAAACTCTTGAACAGGCTTGTGCGGTTCACGGAGCAGACTGTGATGCACTCGTAGAAAAACTCAACGAATATCTTGAAAATAAATAATAAAATCACCATTGGAGATAGGTAAATGAGCAAAAAAAGAGCTGTAATCATAACTGTAATAATAACATTTGTATGTACTACTGTTTTAACAACAGCTGTCAGGTTTTTCAATGATTCCGGTTTGCTTGATATTATTGGGTTGACCGGTAAAACCGAATACTCGGCATCCAGTGTTGAAAAAGCAGCAAATATTGTAAGTCAGTTTTATTATGAAGATGTTGATGAATCTGTTTTATATAAAGGTGCTCTTGAAGGTATGATAAGTGCACTTGATGATGAATACAGCTGGTTTGTTGATGAGGAGTCTTTTAAAGAACTCAAAGAAGAAACTCAGGGGGAATACACCGGAATTGGTGTAACAGTTTCGATTGATGATGCTGATGAAACTATTACTGTTATTTCGCCCATTGAAGATACTCCTGCATTTAAAGCAGGAATAAAACCGGGTGATAAAATTATAGCAATTGACGGCACAAGAGTGGGGCTCTCGAATTATCGTGACGCTGTGAATATGCTTAAAGGCGACAGCTCGATGGTAGGCAAAAATGTTGTACTTACACTTAAGCGTGCCGGAACGGGCAGTCTTGAAGAGGTTACGCTTATAAGAGAAAAAATTCATCTTATAACGGTTAAATCAAAAATGCTTCCGGAAAATGTCGGATATATACGTATTACAAGCTTTGGCGAGAATACTTATAATGAGTTTGAAACCAACTTTACATCACTTGGTTCCGAATCTTTAAAAGGTCTTGTTATTGACCTTCGCAATAACGGCGGCGGAATCCTTACATCAACACTTGGCGTTGCCGATACTTTCCTTGATGAAGGCCTTATTACTTATTTCCAATACAAAAACGGTTCAAAAACCGAATATAAATCCGATGCAGATATTATTGATATTCCTGTTGTAGTTCTTGTAAATGGCCAGAGCGCAAGTGCTTCGGAGGTTCTTGCTGCTGCACTTCATGATAGAGGCAGAGCAACTCTTGTTGGTGAAAAAACATATGGTAAAGGGGTTGTTCAGACAGTTCTACCTTTTATTAAAACCGACAAGGGTGAGACTGCGATTTATATAACAACATCAAGATATTTTACCCCGGCAGGAGTATGCATACACGGAACCGGTATCACTCCGGACGTTAGTGTTTCTTTGCCGGAAGAGTATGCAAAGCTTGGGTTTGATAATCTTACGCTGGAACAGGATAACCAGCTTAAAATTGCATGGGAAATGCTTAAATAAATTACAAATGCAAAAACAAGCGGCATTACGGTCGGTTGTTTTTGCTTTATTTTGAATATTTTAAATTTCCGGAACAGGAGGCGCTTTTTTGGATAAAATAGAAAAGCGAATAGTCGAATTACGTACAGAAATTGAATATCATAATAACCGGTATTATAACGAAGATAATCCGGAAATTTCCGATTTTGAATACGATATGCTTCTTCGTGAACTTGAACAGCTTGAAAAGCAGTTTCCGCAGTTTGATGATGAGACTTCACCTACACACCATGTTGGCGGAGTCAGAAACACTGTATTTTCATCCGTTGAGCATAAGGTTGCTATGCAAAGTCTCAGTGATGTTTTTTCTAAAGAAGAGCTCGTTGATTTTGTTGAAAAACTCGAGGAAAAGTATGGGACGGATATAAAATTTTCTGTTGAACCGAAGATTGACGGACTTTCTGTTTCTCTCGAATACAGCAATGGTGTTTTGGTTCGCGGTTCCACACGTGGTGATGGAACTACGGGAG
>JAFVVU010000218.1 GCA_017502065.1 Clostridia bacterium
AGTCTATCATTCTTATTTTTCGTTTTGGTTTTAATTTCGCTATTTGAACTTTTGAATCATTTGAATGCTTAAATACTTCGCATGTAGCACCTTTAGGCTTGTCTGAAAAATAGTAGTGACTCTCGCCAACAAAATTATAGCGTCCATGCCAAGTTACTCCGCTTGGTGCTTTTAACAATTGAGCTTCTGTATAAGGGCAAGCTCCTTCTGGTATGATTCGTGCATGGTAATACATTTCATCATCAAAATCAATCAAAGTTGACCAATTAGAAACCGCTTCCATTATTTTTTGCCCAACTGGATGTGTTAGTGCTAAATTAGGAAATTTGCTTAAATGATTCAGGAATGTTATTAGTTCGATTTCATCTAAATCTGGTAATACATTCAACGAAGAACAAATTATATTTGTTTCTGGAATTGAGGCTTTTTCTTCAGGATTTTCTTCCAGATAAAACATTTTAGATGGAATGTCAAAAGATAACTTATCTGATTTTAACAAGCGTGTTGCAGTTTCAACATGTAATCCTTTTATCGCAGACGATAAACCTTTTGGAAGCGTAGCGACTGTATCAGCAAAGAGCTTTGTTGTTTTCAAAAAAGCCATATTTTGGGCTTCTATATTTATAGAATCCAAAGAAGCTACAAAAGCATTAATGCCAGAATAATCATTGGCCATTAAAGATTTATGCAACATTTCCATTTCCGGAGTATGTATGCTTTGCGCCAATTTTGCAACTGCATCCCACTGTTTTGTTAATGCACTAAAAGTTTCAGGATATGTAAATATCGGATTATTAAACGAATCAATAATACGCATCTCTCTACCTACAATATCATCTATGACCGTTGCCGCCTTTAATGCCTGTGATGCAGATTCCAAAAGTCTGCTATAATTATCAGTGTTAAATTTACTGAGTATACTTCTATATTCATTAAGTGCAGAATATATACCTTCAAGTCCATCCATAGGATTAACTATACCCATACTAATTCCTCCGAGCCTTTTACAATAAATCGTTTAATTAGATTATATCATAAACTACACTTTTAGTAAAGATTTTGTCGTAATTTATAGTCTTTTGGTTTCAAATTTACAGAGAATTATCCATAGCATCAATAAAGCATCAAAAGGCATGAGGTTCAGAAGACCGAGTGCTACAAACGGCTCAACAGTGTGGAATTTGGTGACAGTCCTTTTTATATGACATTGTCTCCAAAACCACGTGCCCAGGGTTCAAGTCCTTGTGCCCCTGCCAAAGAAATACGGATGCCGTTTACGGTGTCCGTGTTTTTTTATAAGCACAAGGACTTGAACCCTAAGAGGGCACGAGCCGGAAAAATAAAACAGCACAGTGTGCTGTTTTTCAGGCGAGTGGTGCGCAGACGGGTACCGAAGCCGTAAGGCTTGGGTCGGCAAGCAATCAAGATGCGGAGCAGCTGTGTCCTTGTGCCCCTGCCAAAAAATAAAGGCCATCCATTGGATGACCTTTTGTTTTTTAGTTAAACATTGTAGGGTTTACGTCGGTTTTGGCAAATGCATTTCCTGATGGTGAGGGTTCTGACATACTGAAATACATTTTTGCGGCTTTGGTTGTGCCGAAATCTCGATTTGAACCTGTATCCTGTACTTTATTGAACGCCTCTCTGAACATTGCATTATGCGCTTCTTCTCTGTTAAGAAGAAAATCTATTGTTTCTCTTACTTTTTTATCATCAATCTGTCTGTATAAATATTCGTACACCACTTTTGCTCTTTGTTCTGATGCTATATTGGAAAGCAAATCAGCACACAAATCGCCTGTTACAGTAACATAATCGCTTGTCCACGAATATCCTGAAGCATTAATAAGTCCCGGGTTGAGGCCAAGAATTACATGGCTCTGGATTTCACCTGCTGGTACTTTTGATGCATCAACGTCGTGTCCGTTAAGAAGGTTAATTGTTTGCGCAACCATTTCCATATGGCCGAGTTCCTCCGCCGCAATATCAAGAAATAAATCCTTTATTTCAGGGTCTTTTATTCTGAAACTTTGCGACATATACTGCATTGCGGCTTTAAGTTCACCGTTACCGCCACCGAGCTGTTCCTGCAAAAGTGCGGCATACTGCGGATTTGGTTTTTCAATTTCTACCGGATGAAATAACTGTTTTTCATGTTTAAACATAAGGTTTTACCTCTCTTTCTTAAAAACAGTTTTTACCGGACCGATTATTTATATACACAAAAAAGCACCCATTGGGTGCTTTTCTTATATGGGCAGAATTGCCATTGCAAATACAAAATACAGAATAAGTGACAGAACGTCAATAATTGTTGTGATAAGCGGGCTTGCCATTACCGCCGGGTCAAGTCCGATTCGTTTTACCAAAATCGGCAAAATACATCCGACAATTTTTGCGCAAAGCACTGATACAACAAGCGCCAGAGATACAACAAGTGACACCGCCATTATGCTAAGGTCTCCCATATCACCTCTGTCAAAAATCATCATTTTGACAAAGTTACCTGCCGCAAGAGTTATACCGCAAAGAAGCGCCACACGGGTTTCTTTCCATATAACTCTGAAAATATCCTTCATTCCCACTTCATCCAGAGACAGGGCACGGATAATTGTTACCGATGACTGTCCGCCCGAGTTACCGCCGGTTCCCATAAGCATCGGAATATATGCCGTAAGCACAAGTGCACCTGCAAGGGCTCCTTCAAACGCGGTAATTATTTTCCCCGTAAACGCCGAAGAAAACATAAGTATAAGAAGCCACGGAATACGACTTTTCCATGTATCCCACACGCTTGTTTTGAGATACGGTTTTTCACCCGGGATAATAGCCGCCATCATTTCGATATCCTCGGTTGCTTCCTGTTGCATGATATCCACAACGTCATCGACCGTGATAATACCCACAAGTCTGTTTTCGCTGTCTACAACCGGCATGGAATCAAGGTCGTATTTCTGGAACATATGAACAACGGCTTCCTGGTCCGCCAGGGTATTAACCGCAATAAAATTATCATCCATTATATCTTCGAGCAGTTTTTCCGTATCTGCAAGAAGAATTCTCCGAAGCGATACCGTACCAATAAGCTTTCTTTTTTCATCGAGCACATAACAGGTGTTGATTGTTTCCTTATCAACGCCGACATGTCTTATCTTAGACAACGCCTGAAGTGCTGTAAGATTGGCTTTCAGATCCACAAATTCGACCATCATGATACTGCCGGCCGAATCGTCCGGATACTGGAGCAGCTGATTTATATCACGTCTGGTTTCAGGACTTGCGTTAGCGAGCAACCTTTTTACCACATTTGCCGGCATTTCTTCAAGAAGGTCAGCCGCGTCATCGGCATAAAGGTTATCAATAATATTTTTTGCTTCGCTGTCGGACAGGGATGAAATAATCATCTGTCCCGTTTCTATATCAAAATATGCAAAAACGTCTGCCGCAATATCTTTAGGCAGCAGCCTGAATATTTTAAAACGTTCTTCGTGTTCAAGTTCTTCAAGAAATGTCGCAATATCGACCTCGTTCATATCAAGCAGCTCCTGACGAAGCATTGTATACTGTTTTGCATCTATTAAATCCTTAATTCTCTCTGTCACAGGATTTCCTCTTCTCTATATCAGTTTTTCGAAATTTTATGCACCACATATACACCCTTTTCAAGTGTATATTCAATAAGAACATCAGACTCTTCTTCTATGTTAAGACTGTCAAAGCTTGCCTTAAGCTGTGGCGAAAGCTTTGCAGTTACATACTTGCCGTTCATCATTATCTCAATAAAATTAGAATCCGCAAGACCTACATAAACCGCTTTTGCCGAAAGAGTTTTTACTTCTTCGGGTGTCGGCTGTGGAGTAACAACTTCTTCAGGTGTTGGCTGCGGCGTTACAACGGGTGATGCCGTAGGCTGCGGCTCCGGATTTACGGTGTTGCCTGAGTTCATATACGCCCATCCTGCAAATATAATTACAGCAATCAGAATAACTATACCAAAAAACTTTTTCATGTTGTTTCCTCCTTTTTTATTCCGAACTTACTCCAGAACTTAAACGTCATCGGCCAGAGAATTCCGCCGACCGCAACAATTGCAAAATATCTTATCGCATAGTGTGAAAAGTGTCCGCCGGTAATAAATTTTGCCGGTTGTCTCACCAAGAAGGCAGTAAGCGCAATAAGGATTATTCCGCATATGCATTTAAGTATCTGCCCCCATATGCTCGCCTTTGTTTCCCATTTTATCTTATATTTATCGGCATATCTTGCCGCAACAAGTCCAAGAGCAAGCCCAAGAATTGTATATCCGTTTTTCAGCCCGTCCATTGAATTTTCATCGGCAGATGATTTCATTATTTCCATATACGCTACAATAATAACTGCATATAAAACAAGTGCAATATTCAGTATTATATCCGTTTTTTTGCTTTTTTCAGCCGACTTGCATACGGCACTTATTCCCACCACAAATGCACCGCCGAGCACCCAGGATATTATTACATCCACAGGCGAATGTACACCAAGATACATTCTTGAAAATCCGATAAGGATAATAAGAAGAATAAGCAGGATTTTTTTCCATTTTGCCTTTGCATTTGCCGCTATACATCCGAAAAGAACGGTTGCATTTGCCGTGTGCCCGCTGGGAAACGAATATCCGCTTGCAGCCTCCCTTGCACTTTCCACAATGGTAAGCTCGGGCTTTTTCACCCATGGTCGAGGCACTTTGAAAATATTTTTAAGAAGCTGATTTGTTCCCAGATTGAAAAACGTACAGTACAGCATATTATATGCCGCAGACTTGTTTCCGCACCACAAAAAAACAGTTAGGACAACAACCGCCACCGCTTCATCGCCAAAATGAGTTATTACGTTAAAAATAAAGTCCAGAAACGGCGTTCGTACCGATTCAAGAAACAGCAAAAATTCCATTTATATCCCTACTTTTATTAACAAAAAAAGGACTGCAAAGCAGCCCTGTGATTATTTTTTTACGGCAAACAAAAATTTGCCCCCTAGTCTTTAAAATCACACGGAGCTTTGGCTATGCATATTTTGTTATTGAATCTACTTCGATAACTGTCCATTTTTATTATTCCCTCTTTAAAAATTGCTTTATTTAATTATACACCCACCGCCGAAAAATGTCAAGCACAAGCGTGCTATGTATGAATTGAACAATAATTTGTCATATTGGTTGTTATTTATTTATCAAATCGGATATTTTGCCGATTTTCACTTGACGTTTTACTACTAAGTGTATTATAATATAGGTATTAAATTTAAAATGAGGAGTTGTTTTTTTATGAACAGAGTATATAACTTTTCAGCTGGTCCGTCCATGCTGCCACTTCCCGTACTTGAACAGTGTGCAAAAGAAATGACAGACTATAACGGAAGCGGTATGTCCGTAATGGAAATGAGTCACCGTTCACCTGTTTATGATGCAATTATCAAAGAAGCGGAAAAAGATCTCCGTGAACTTATGAACATTCCGGATAACTATAAGGTTCTTTTTGTACAGGGTGGTGCATCAACACAGTTTGCAGCAATCCCGCTTAACCTTATGAAAACAGGTAAAGCTGACTATGTAGTTTCAGGTCAGTTCTCCAAAAAAGCTTATGAAGAGGCTCAGAAATACGGCGATGCTAAATGTATTGCAAGTTCAAAAGACAGAACTTTCGCATATATC
>JAFVVU010000219.1 GCA_017502065.1 Clostridia bacterium
CGTCTTGACAATCCTGACGATATCGGCGGTATCAAGCTTGACCGTCAGTATCAGTATTCCGTAAGAATAAGAAGTGACATAAATATTGTTGTACAGTACGGAAGAATGGACCTTGCGCAACCGAATCTGGCATACATGTCGCTCATGGGATATAGTGAATAAAACCAAAAATGCACTGATTTATTCAGTGCATTTTTTTATTGCATATAAAAACTTATCTATGTCCTTTTTTGTGTTAAAATATCCGGGCGAAACGCGCACAGTTCCGCACTCAAATGTGTCAAATGCCTTGTGCGCCACCGGTGCGCAGTGCAGTCCGCACCGCACGGCAATACCATACTTTTCGTCAAGCTGTGCACCAAGTGTGGCAGTATCTATACCCTCTGCAAAAAAGCTTATTGCCGACGTTACACATTTATTATCGGGATAAAGCACATTTACACCCCGTATGTTCATAAGCCCGTCAGCAAGCATCCCCCGAAGATACCCCTCTTTTTCGTGCACCGCCGGAAGTCCCTCATTTAAAATAAACCTTGCGCCCTCGTAAAGACCTGCAATTGCCGGCATGTTAAGAGTGCCGCTTTCATATTTATCGGGCAAAATTTCCGGCTGAGTCATATTTTCTGAAGCGGACCCCGTGCCACCTGTCATAAGCGGCATGGGATTTACATTTTCCGGAATGAAAAGTCCGCCCGTCCCCTGCGGTCCCATCGGACCTTTATGTCCTGCAAAAGCAATCATAGCCTGCCATTTATCTGCATAAAGAGGAATCACCCCTGCACTTTGTGATGCATCAATAAGACACGGCACGCCACTTTTCTTGCACCACTTCGCTACATATTCCACATTATTTACAATTCCGCTTACATTGGACGCATGGTTTATTATTACCATATCAATGCCTGACGGAGTTATTCCGTCAAGCTTTTTTACGTCCACCCTGCCGTCTGCCCGTAAGGGTAAAAATGTTATTTTGGCATCAAGCTGTGTAAGCGGACGCATAACAGAATTATGCTCCACGCAAGAGGCGATAACGCGGCAGCCTTTTTTCAGAACGCCTTTTATTGCCAGATTAAGCGCTTCCGTAGCGTTTTTTGTAAATACAAGCCTATCCGGATTATCCGAGCCGATAAGCTGCGCCACAGTTTCACGCGTCTGCCACAAAAGGTCTGCACTGCCGAGCGCGGATTTATATCCGCCACGTCCATAGCTTGCACCGCTTTTTGTCATGTACTGTGTTACCGCCTGCACTACAGACGGCGGTTTCGGGAAAGTGGTTGCCGCATTATCAAGATATATCATTCCTGCCTCCGATTATATATTCCCTTTATTTTAACATTAAGACTGTCTGCAATTTCAATTGCTTTTTCTCTGCATTCTTCCGAAGTTACAATACAGTAGCTGCAACCGCCCTCTGAATATTCCTTGGGAGTCTGCATTGATTTTGCTTTGCATCCCCCATTTATAAGAAGTTTTTTGGTTCTTACAGCAGTTGTGGCGGATGCAAATACTACCAGAATTTCGTTCATATATACATCTCCCAATAAGCTACTTGCCTGCCACAATACAGGCACATTATATAATATTGCAAAATCCGCCCTTTTGTGACATTTCCTGCTTGTATAATCCGGTAAGGTATGGTATACTTTTTTTATAGAGGGTGAGTTTATGACAGACATAAAATACTGGATATGGTTTACGCTTTGCAGCCGCGAAAAGTTCCGCCTTGCACGAAAACTTTATGCGGAAGCAGGAAATGTTGAAACAATCTATAACTATACCGAATCCGATTATATAAATATGGGCATTACAGATATTGAATTCCTTTCAAGACTTTGTGACAAATCCACGAACGCGGCACTTCGTGAAATATTTTTTGCGGAGCAGTACGGTGTTGAGTTTATTACAATTGAATCCGAAGAATATCCCGAAATGCTCCGTCATATACAGGATCCGCCACTTCTTCTCTACAAACGAGGCGAGCATTATCCGGTTTCGGATAAGCTTTGTATAGGCATTGTCGGCACGCGTCATTCCAAAAAAGGTAACGACGTTGCATTCAACATTGCACGCGACCTATCTCTTGCCGGTGTTACCGTTGTTTCCGGTATGGCACAGGGTATTGATACAATAGCTCATAACGGCACATTTGCCGGTGGCGGCCACAGTATTGCAGTTCTCGGTTCGGGAGTTAACAGACCGTATCCTGCCGAAAATAAAAAGCTTATGGTTTCTATAATGAACCACGGATGCATTTTGTCCGAATATCCTTTTGATACTGCTCCTGCTGGCTATCATTTTCCCGAAAGAAACCGCATTTTAAGCGGACTTTGCCACGGTGTTATTGTTGTTGAAGCGCCTGAACGGAGTGGTGCTCTTAACAGCGCATCGCATGCTGCCGATCAGGGCAGAGATGTGTTTGCATTCCCCGGTGATGAAACAGACAGCGCATTTGCCGGATGCCGCAGCCTTGTTGCCGACGGCGCAAAAAAAGTAGGATGTGTTAAAGATGTTTTAGAAGAATATAAATCTGCATATCCGCAGTTTTTCAAGACCAAAGCTTTTAAACAAAGCAACGTAGCATTTGAAATTCCCGATTCTCCTACATATGAATCGCCGTTTTCGGATACAATTTTAGC
>JAFVVU010000220.1 GCA_017502065.1 Clostridia bacterium
AAATAGAAGAAAAAGAATATTCAAAAATAGGGAAAGGTTTTTTAGTACTATTAGGTGTCACACATGAAGATACAGAAGAAGATATGAAAGTATTAGCAGAAAAAATCTGTAAATTAAGAGTATTTGAAGATGAAAATGAATAAATGAATTTAAGCATAAATGATGTTGGAGGTGCACTTCATATAGTATCGCAATTTACACTTTATGCAGATTGTAAAAAGGGCAACCGCCCCAGCTTTACAAATGCAGGTTCTCCAGACCTTGCAAACGAACTGTATGAATACTTTATTGAAATCTGCAGACCAAAATTCAAAAAGGTAGCACACGGAGAATTTGGTGCTGATATGCAGGTTTCACTTATCAATGACGGTCCGTTTACCGTTATTCTTGACAGCGATGCACTTTAAGACCTTTAACAAGGTCTTAATTTTTGTGCAAAATAAAAAAAGCTAATTTGGACAATTAAAATAGCTATTATGTACTTGTAATTATATTTTGTTATGATAAAATTAAATTAAACAGAATTTCAGGAGGGATTTTATGTCAGAAACTAAAGAAACAATTATTCTGAAAATAGCAGATGATTTAAAAAAACTTGGCATAAAAGAAGATGATACAATACTGATGCACAGTTCCCTTTCATCTCTCGGTTATGTTGAGGGCGGAGCTGATACTGTAATTGATGCACTTCTTTCCGTGCTTAAAAACGGAACACTGCTTTTACCTGCACTGTCATATGCAACGGTAAATATAAATAATCCGGTGTTTTCTGTTAAAGATACTCCCACTTGTTCAGGCAGAATCCCCGAAACATTCAGGACACGCGAAGGAGTTTTACGCAGTATACATCCTACCCATTCAGTATGCGGTATCGGTAAGTATGCAAAAGAAATTTTATCACAGCATATTAATACAGATACTCCGGTAGGACCTACATCTCCGTTTGCACTTTTGCCGAAATACAACGGCAAAATACTTATGCTTGGATGTACCATGGCACCGAATACGTCAATGCATGGAGTTGAAGAGCTTTCCCGTCCGTGGTATCTTATGAAACCCGAACGGACAACGTTTACACTTATTGACGAAAACGGAAACGAAACCGTTAAAGCATATGAATGTCATAATTTTAAAGGTGTACTACAGAGATATGCACGAGTTGCCAATCTTATGGAAGTACAAAGCGGCAAGGTTCTTGAAGCCGACTGCTATCTGATTGATGCAAAAAAAATGTGGGAGGTTGCTCCCCCTGTACTCGCAGAACACGAAGAATATTTTATTGACAGAAAAGAAGAAATATAAAGGAGACTGATTATTATGGGTAAAAAAGTAAAAATTGGTGTTATCGGTTGCGGAAGAATTGCAAATGCATCTCATCTTCCTTCTTACAGAAACAATCCTGATGCAGAACTTGTTTATGTATGCGATATTCTTAAGGACAGAGCTGACGAAGCTGCAAAAGAATATGGTGCAAAGGCTGTTTATGATTACAAAGAAGTGATAAACGATCCTGAAATTGATGCAATTTCAATTTGTACTCCTAACTACTGCCACAGTTCAATTGCTATTGAAGCTTTGAATGCAGGCAAAGACGTTCTTTGTGAAAAACCGGCTGCCAGAATTTTGTCTGAAGCAGAAGAAATGAGAGAAGCAAAAAACAAAACAGGCAAAATCCTCAACATCGGTGTTGTAAACCGTTTCAAAAACGGTGTAAATAAAGTAAAAGAACTTATTGAAGGCGGCGAGCTTGGAAATATCCATCATGTATATATGAGTTTCCGTGCATACCGCTCAATCCCCGGAATCGGCGGTGCATTTACAACAAAAGCCATCTCCGGTGGCGGTGTTCTTATTGACTGGGGTATCCACTTTATTGACCTTGTTTTATATTGCTGCGGAGAACCAAAAGCCAAAACCGTAAGCAGCGAAGCTTTCTGCCATCTTGGTAAAGACATCAAAAATTATAATTACGTATATATGTGGGCGGAACCTTCCGCTGATTTCAACGGCACATGTGATATTGAAGAATCAATTACAGGTCTTATCAGAACAGACGGTCCGGTAATCAGCTTCAACGGTGCATGGGCGCAGAACATTGACGAAGACGAAATGTTTATTGACTTTATGGGCGACAAGGGTGGAATCAGATATATGTACCGCACGGGTGAATTTACATATTATTCAACCAAAAACGGTATGCTCTCCTCCACTAAATATACATACAGACAAGGCGATGCATTCCAGAACGAAATTGATGCTTATATTAAAGCTGTTCAGGAGGGTAACGACCAGCTTCCTTCAAATATCAACATCAATATTGAAACATCAAGAATTATGGATGCTATCTACCGTTCTGCTGAGCAGCACAGAGAAATTACTCTTTAACTGGAGGAAATTATGATTAAAATAGGTTTTATTGACTATTATCTTGATCAGTGGCATGCAAATAATTATCCCGAAATAATCAAAGAATGCAGTGATAAATACGAGGTTTGCTGTGCATACGGTACAGCCGCCTCTCCCATTACAGATGGAACAAATGCTGAGTGGTCAGAAAAATACGGTATTCCTCTTGTTGACACGATTGAGGAAGTAATTGAAAAAAGCGACTGTCTTGTTGTTTTAGCTCCGAATAATCCGGAGCTTCATGAAAACCTTTGCCGGCTCCCTCTTGCAAGCGGAAAGCCGGTATATGTTGACAAAACTTTTGCACCGGATGTTGCAACAGCAAAAAGAATTTTTGACCATGCAAGAAAACATAACACTCCGGTGTGGTCTGCTTCCGCACTTGCCTTTTCTGATGAATTAAAGGCTTTTAATAAAGAAAATATTTCTTTTGTACGAACTGTTTCCGGCGGCAAATATGAAACTCATATAATTCACCAGATTGAGCCTGTTATAGTTCTTATGGACGAAAAGCCCAAGAGGGTTATGTATACCGGAACAAACGAAATCGGTGCTCTTGCAATGGAATTTTCCGGTGGCAGAATTGCTCAGCTGATGAGTGCAGATACCCAAAACACGTTTAACATTTGTTATAAAGACTGCAGCGTTGTAACCCAGCCTGTAGAATCACCGTTTTTTAAAAATTTTGTTCAGGCAATGCTTGACTTTTTTGATACAAAAGTGCCTCCTGTATCCGAAAAGCAGACACTTGCTGTTATTGCAGTTATGGAAGTGCTTGGCAAAGCAAAAGAAAATCCTTTTACATGGGTGGAGATTTAAATGAACCGAGACGATTTGTTTGAATTTAAAATGTCCTTTTTCGGCAACGCCCCTGAATTCGAATATATTGAACTTTATCAGGTTGGCGAATCTCACCTTGATACCGGTGCAAAAATCGAAGAACACAGACAGGGTTGCCATGAGGTGACGTGCATTATCTCCGGAATGGGTACAATTTATTCCGATAATCAGGCAGTTGATTGTACCGTTGGTGACATTCACATAATTTCAAAAGGTGTTATACATAAAATTGAATCCAAATCAATGGCAAAACTTCATTTTATTAATTTCGCTTTTGGATTTACCGAAAATGCACCAAAAGAATTTGTTGAGTTTTTTGATAATCTCAAGAGCATCGTTATCAAGGATAACGGCAAAATCCGCACTATGCTCAATATGCTTGTTGATGAATATTACAGCAATTCAAGCTTTACCAACGAAATGCGTGAAAGCCTTACCCGCCTTATTTTAATATCCATCTGGCGTGCAGTAAATGTTAAGGAATCGGGATATAATTCTTCCTCAAAAGAAGAAAATAAGAAACGTATTGTTTACCGTATAATGCGCTATATCGAAAAAAATCTTTCCGAAAACATTACTGTAACAGATATTGCTCAGGAGTTTTCATATAACAGCAACTATCTGTCACACCTGTTCAAAAAACAGATTGGAATGCCCCTTAAGGAATACATTATTGCATCAAAAATGAAAAAAGCGCAAACCCTCCTTGCAGACGGCAAATCTTCCCTTTCAGAAATTGCGGTGCTTTGCGGATATGATTCTGTTTCTTCGTTTTGCCGTACTCTGAAAAAACATACCGGCAATACATCAAGCGCTTATAAAAAAGGACTTATTGATATTGAAAAATAACGAAAAAAAACCGGACTTTTTGTCCGGTTTTTTTAAGTAAACTATTGCAATATGCTGTATTTTGTGATAAAATGTTCATATGCAATTGGCAGAGTAGGTTCAGACACGTTAAGTGATGAAAGGACGGGAAGTTGCCTTTCATACGAAAAATCTTACGATTTGCGATGTCTTTACCGCATTCCGCTGCCACCAAAGAGCAAAATTTATTCCTTCTCTTTTGTGGCTTTACTTAAGGAAGGAGTTTTTTTATGCACAAATCACATTTTTTTCCCAAAATAACACTTAAGAAGCTTTGCATTCTTTCTCTTATGACTGCTATAACAGCCATATTATCAATTTATTGTACATTCCGTATTGGAAATGCAATCAAAATTCCGTTTAAATTTGTTTCTGTGTTTTTCACAGCTGTTATGTTCGGTCCTTTCTGGGGTGGCATAATTGCCGTTCTTGGCGATATCCTTAATGTTTTTCTTGCTCCGTCCGGACCGTGGATTCCACTTATTACAGGAATAGAATTTTTAAATGGTGCTTTTTTCGGTATTTTCTTTTATAAACATTCTTATGAAACAAAAAACTATTTTTTACGTACACTCATCTGCTGTCTGCTATTATTCCTTATTGATATGATTCTGACGTCTTTGGTTTTAACCTATGTCGGTTATTTCCCAACGTTTGCATCAGCAATTATTGTGCGTTTTCCTGCCGGCGTTATAAAAATCTTAATTCAGGGAATTTTTATAATCATAAGCAAAGGATATATTAAAAGTTTCAAACAGATGGGAGGTAAGGATTTTGAGTAAATTTATGGGTTATGCAAACAGTTTTCAGGCGGTTGCACGACTTGAGCTTGAATGCATTAAACGGCTGTGCGAACTTCTTGGCAATCCACAAAATGATTTAAAATTCATACACATTGCCGGTACAAACGGCAAAGGCTCCGTTTGTGCAATGCTCCAGTGTGCCCTTACTCACGCCGGATATAAAACCGGTAAATACATTTCTCCCAACCTCATAAGCGTCTGCGAAAGAATATCAATTGACGGTGTTGATATTACAAATCCTGAGCTTGAAACAATAATGGCACAGGTACAATCCGGCGCGGATATTATCCATAAAGAAACAGGAGCTTATCCAACACAGTTTGAACTTTGGACTGCAGCTGCTTTTTTATATTTTAAAGAAAAGCAAACCGATATTGTGGTGCTTGAAACAGGTCTTGGCGGTGAGCGTGATGCAACAAATGTCATACCCACTCCCCTTGCTTCTGTTATAACACCCATTTCTTTTGACCACATATCATATCTTGGTAATGACATTAAAGGAATTGCGGCAGCAAAAGCCGGAATTATAAAGGGGCCGAAAGGAATCACCGTTTCTTCAAATCAATTGCCTGAATCAATGGAAGTTATTGAAAAAAAGGCAAGCGAAACAAATAATGAACTCATTGTTGCAAAAACCCTTGAATCAAAAGCTACAACGGGCATTTATGAGGTTTTTGATTTTGATGATATAAAAGATATTACCTGCGGACTGGGAGGCATACATCAGCTTGAAAACGCATCGGTTGCGATAACCGTCCTTAAAAAGCTTGGTATTGATAATGATAGTATAAAATATGGAATAGAAAACGCCACAAATCCGGCAAGATTTGAAATGCTGTCAAAAAAGCCTCTTGTTATATTTGACGGTGCGCATAACCTTTCGGGCGCACAGGTGCTTTCTGAGAGTCTTGAAAGGTATTTCAAAGGCGAAAAATTTACTTTTGTATGTGCATTTATGGAAGATAAAGATTATTCTTCAATGATTGAGCTTCTTGCTCCGTTTGCAAAGAGATTTATTGCCACTCAGGTTCCCGGAAATCCACGCGCACTTAATGCCGAAGCTTTATGTGAAACAATACAGAAATTCGGCAAAAATGCAAGTTTTGAAAAAGAGGTTTTTGCGGCTCTCGACACCGCACTTTCAGATGAGAAAATTGTTATTTGCGGTTCACTTTATTTATACAGTTTTATTAAAGACTATTTTTATCAAAACCCTTTACAATAGGAAAACTTTAGTGTATACTATATGTAGTAGATTTATAAGTTTTGGGGGGATTATGTTGGGCGCTTTTAAAATAAACGGCGGAAACCAACTTCACGGAAATGTTCAGATTAGTGGCGCTAAAAATGCCGCTATTGCTATAATACCTGCATCTCTTCTTTCCGAAGGTGTTTGCAGAATAGAAAATTTACCATATATCAAAGACGTTAACTATATGCTTGAGATCCTTGAAAAACTCGGTTCTAAAGTTACCCGTGTCAGCGACCATATAGTTGAAATTGATAATTCAAACATTACTTCTCATGTAGCCGATTATGATATTGTTCAACGCATGAGAGCATCATATTATCTTGTTGGTGCACTTCTTGGCAGATTTAAAAAAGCTGCAGTTAGTATGCCCGGCGGATGTAACTTTGGCGAACGTCCCGTTAACCTTCATAAAAAAGGGTTTGAACTTATGGGTGCAGACGTTAATCTTCAGGGTGGTATTTTTGCCGCTGAAGCTACACATCTTCACGGTGCAAACATATACTGTGACCTTGTAAGTGTTGGTACAACAATCAATCTTATGATTGGCGCCGTTCTTGCCGATGGGCTTACAACTATTGAAAATGCTGCAAAAGAACCGCACGTTGTTGACGTTGCAAACTTCCTTAACTCTATGGGTGCAAATGTCAAATGCGCAGGCACTGATTCTATAAGAATTAAAGGTGTTAAAAAGCTTTCAGGTTGCACATATTCACTTATTCCCGACCAAATTGAGGTTGGTACTTTTATGATGGCAGCAGCTGCTACCGGCGGCGATGTTACTATTGAAAATGTTATCCCCAAACA
>JAFVVU010000221.1 GCA_017502065.1 Clostridia bacterium
TCAATTGTTGTTGCTTCTGCATCGGATGCAATTTCTGCAGCTGTTCTGATATCATTATAAATAAGAAGCTTACGTATTCTTCCGTCAAAAATGTTATCTTCACTTTGTCCACGGTTATCATTACCGACTACCATTCCGTCACGGAAATTAAGCAGTTCTCTTGAGTATCTGCTGCCTGCACGTGTTTTCGCAAGCACTCCGTCAATATAGCAATGAACTTCGTATACAGATGCATCCAGAACAAAGGTCATATGAACCCATTTACCTGTAGGTACGCTAACGTCACTGAATAAGTAACTGCGGAGAGTTCCGTTATTATCAAGATAATACACACGCGGAACACCGTTTGAAGTCATTTCAATGGTAAGACCTGCCTGACCTTCTTTGAGATAGTTACCTACAATTACGCCGGCACGCTCTGTCTGTCCTTCAGGAATCATGAATTCCGCTTCTATTGTTACGGGGTTTTCTGTCATAATGTTTTCTGTGCGGTAGTCATCTGAAGCCGAGAATGCAATACCGTCTTCTGTGGTTGCTGCCTGAACAGTTGGCACAAGCAGCATAAATGCTAAAAGAAAAACAAATATTTTTTTCATACTGCTCACGCCCCCTTTCTTACGCTGTTGCCAATAGGCATTATTGTATTTGTGCCTTCCCACCAGTGTACCTTTACTGTTGTTCCGGGTTTAACATTATCAAATGTCATCGGCACAACATCTGCCGAATCATAAATCTTTATGCTCAAAAGTCTGCCTGCGCTGTCGTAGCATCCGGCAACAACTTTTCCTCCCGTTGCATTTCCGTTTGTTTCAACAGAAAGTGAGAGTGTGCCGTTTTTTATTACGTTGGCAGAAGCAGTAAATGTACATGCACCTTCAGTAAGGTTAAGTGTGCCCACTGCATCTTCCGATGCTTTAAAAGAGGCCTCTGCATTTTCAATGTTTGCAGTATTATATGTTCCGCCCGATACGGTTTCAATATTAAATGTAAGCTGATTTTCAGCCTTATAATATTTGTCCTGAACAGTTGAATAATATCTTATCTGCACCGTTTTTCCGTCTTCGGAGAAATAGAACATTGCAACAAGACCTGCTCCGCCTTCTGTTTCCAGATCAATAGTTTGCGGATTAACAACAACCTGTTTAACCACATTGCCGTTAACGCCTGTGTTTTCGGATACAACAATTTTGTCGGTGTAAACATGTCCGCAAAGTACCATTACAATATTTTCGTGCTGGCTGACTACATTATCCCAGAGTCCCTGTCCGTCTTCCGACCAGTAATAACCGTTCTCTTCTCTGGCATAATATTGGATCAGTTCTCCTTCAGCATCTATGTATGCGTGGGTTGTAACAATGATGTTTCTGTCGGGGTTTGCCTCGCAAACCTGATTTGCCCATGCATAAATGTCGTCATTGTCGCCGTTGATATCAATATTGAGAATAAGATATTTTATGTCGCCTACATCAAGCTTGATGTATGCATTACGGATGCTGTTTTCCATACTTCCGCTTACCTGATTTCCGTATCTGGAAAACGGCAGATATTTGTCAAAACTTGAATCAGCAACAGGTCCGTCGTGGTTTCCGCGTACTATGGAATGCGGAAGCACACCGCTTACACGCTGAAATACCGAATCAGCAAGAACCCATTCCCTTTCTGTGTTATCGTCTGTGATATCGCCAAGACCAATAATTATTTTTGTGTTTTTTTCCTCGGCGTTATCCAGAATCCAGTCATAAATACCTGCAAAGTGCTGAGGATAGTCACGATTTACAATCTGCGTATCGCCAACAACCGCAAAGGAATAAGCATACGGCTGAAGTTCCGGTTCTTCTGAAATCCAGTCACTCTCCGCTGCCAGCACTCCAGCCGGCATAACAAGTAAAACCACCATTAATAATGAAATAAACTTTTTCATTTTTCTTCTCCTTTCTATTTAAGTAAAAATATAATGGTTACTTTATATTACTTTCATTATATAATTTTCGCAAAACTCAGTCAACGAAAATCTTGTTATTTATCCACAGGGGGAGTAGTGTGATAAAAAATCAAAACGATACAAAAAACGTCTATCCGTTGACAGATATCCGTTTTTTATATTTCTTCTACTTTAATCAGGCTTGTTGTATTGCCGCCGGTAATTACAATTTTATCGCCTTTCTGCAGGTGCAGTTTTTCTGTTGCAATTTTCTTTATTATAAAAATAATATTATATCTTCATTATATCACCACAGCGTTTTTCTTTCCATAACAAATCAGTAATAAAACTATCAGTAAAACCAGGATTTTTTCATACATTTTTGTATTTTTCGGCTCTTTTTTGTTTAAATATAAAAAAATGTGATGCCGGCAAGAGCATCACATTTTCATGTTTGTTCATTTTTTTGTTGGTGCCGGGTCATCTTCAAAGCGTTTTTCCTTGAACAGTATAGATATTGACCAAAGTCCGGCAAGACCAACAACAGCAAAAATAATTCTGCTGATTATGGAAAGCTGTCCGCCGAACAACCAGCCGACTGCATCAAAGCCGAAAATACCTATACTTCCCCAGTTTAATGCACCTATAATTACAAGTGCAAGTGCCAAATTATCCATAAACATTTTCCTCCGTATATACGGAAATCCGTATAGAAAAATTTAGGTTTTTATTTACCCTTGTTTATTATTTTCAGCACTTCTTAAAAATATACATAATAAAAAACCCCGCCATGCCGTAGACTTGGCTACTCAAACCTGCCCTAAAGCAGGTGGGTATTTCCCGTTTGCATTATAAGTCCCCTGGCACGCCAAAGGCGCGGGGGCATTTACGCCGCAACCGGAGAGTCAATTCCCGTATTCTGAGTGTTGGTTTAAGTACACCGTTACTACTAACATTGCAGGGATGTTTACCTGTTTTTATTTTACCACGTTTTCTTTCCTTTTACAACAGGAAATATCAGTCTTCTTCAAATTCAAAAACGTCTTTATTGTTTTCTTTGAAAATTTCATATACAGTTTCAACAACATCTTCGTCTGTTACTGTAAGAAGTGAGTCTTCCTCTTCTGTTTCGCCTTCTTCAAGAAGCATAATTACAACGCCGGCATCCTCATCTTCAACAGGAATCATAACAACATAAAGATTTCCTTCATATTCTACATTGTCAAGAAATTCAAACTCAACGTCGTTTCCGTCTTCATCTGTAAGTACTATTATAGTATCCTCTTCTTCAATATTATTCATGTCTTTTTCTTCATTAATCATTTCAAAATTCTCCTTTTTTAATTTTTATCCAGATAAGCCTGCAGTAAAATAACCGCCGATACCGTATCGACCACATTTTTTCTCTTTTTACTGCCGGACATAGATACATCATTTAAAATGCGGTGTGCGCTGACCGTTGAAAGTCGTTCATCAATAAACTCATAGGGGACATCGGTCAAAGCTTTCATTTTTTCGGCAAATTCACGCACAAGCTCCGCCGTTTCACCTTCGGTCCCATCCATATTAAGCGGCAGCCCGTAAACTACCTTTTCCGCATTTTCATTTTTTATTATTTCCGCTACCTTTTCAAGCTGAATACGGAAGTTTTTTTCATGAACTGTTCCTATCGGAGAAGCAAGCATTCCAAGCGCATCGCTTCTTGCCATGCCGATTCTTGCTTTCCCGTAATCAATGGAGACTATTTTCATTTTTACCCTCCATAAGATCTATTGCAATTCGGGCATTTGCTTCTGCCTTTTCTTTGAATTCCTGCACTCTTTCCGCAAGGTCTTCTTTGATTTGTGCCGCATTTTCCATACATTCGTCAATCATCGCTTTATAATCGCCGCCTTCAAGGGCGCGTGGGTCAATATAATACGGCTGACCAAGATATTTCTGGAAGCTGCTTACCTTCGGGTCGTATGCAATTCCTATACACGGAACTGCCTGCATTGTTGCATAAATAAGCATATGAAGTCTTACCGAAATTACCATTTCACTTTTTGCAACAAGCCCAAGCATTGTTGAAAGGTCAAGACGTCTGCTTATGAAAACACCTTTTTTCTTCATTGACATTACAATGTTTCTGCCTACAGATGCGTCGTACGGATACTGCATCGGTATAAACAGCGGTGTTATGTTATATTTTTCGGCAATGTAATCTGCCATTTTTGCACAAAGCTCATTAAAGTTTTCAGGCGCGTTTTTCCACTTGCGCACTGATATGCAGGCATAGGGTTTACCCTCTTCAATTCCTGCGTTTTTAAGTATTTCTTCTGCCGCAAATTCGTTCGCTTCATTTATTGCAAACGCCGGATCTGCAGTAACTATGATTCTCGGCACGCCAACTCCCATATTATGAAGTTCCATTGCAAAATCATCTTCTCGCAGGGTTATAAGGTCAACGCTGTTAAGCACCTTTGCCGCGCGGCGACGGTTTGCTTTTTTGAACACAGGGCCGATTCCGTTGGCATAAAGCATCACTTTACAGCCTGCTTTCTTGGCTATTTTTGTAATTATAAGGTAATACAAAAGCGATTTTGTGCTTGTTCCGTCCTGAATAAGACTTCCGCCGCCAAGAATAAACAGGCGACTGTTTTTTATTGTTTTTATAACTTTAAATATGTTATATCTGTTGGTTGATTCCACTTTATAGTGGCGTTTTGTTTCTCTCGGGTTTGACGAAAGAACATTAATTGAAATGTCTTCTTTCTCCTTGCGAAGAGATTTTATCATCGCCTGAAGCAGCGCATCATCTCCGCTGTTACGAAATCCGTAATAACCAAGAACGGTTATGTCGCATTTTGACTTTTCAATACCCATTTTATAAAGCTTAAGGTTATCTTCCGTCATTTTTTCAAGTGAATAACCGGCAAGAACAGTTCTTCTTCCGTATTCACCAAGCTTCACCGTTTCTTCCTCATCCATAGAAAGAACCTTAATGATATCTTCTTCAAATATGGTATTATTTATTTCAAGCTGCCCTCTGCAGGTAAAGTTTGTTTCAACACAAACATCGTATTTGGATTCATCA
>JAFVVU010000222.1 GCA_017502065.1 Clostridia bacterium
AATGGGGAAACTGAATGCCGTTGTTGAATATGTAAAAGAACGTCATGCGATTGGTCAGCCAATCCTTGTTGGTACAATTTCAATTGAAAAATCCGAACTTTTAAGTGCAATGCTTAAAAAGCAGGGCATCAAACACGAAGTTCTTAATGCTAAACACCACGAAAAAGAAGCACAGATTATATCTCAGGCAGGAAAACTCGGTGCCGTAACCATCGCAACAAATATGGCAGGTCGTGGTACTGATATTATGCTTGGCGGTAACGCCGAATATCTGGCAAAAAGCGAAATGGCAAAACTCGGATATGAGGATGCTATGATTTCGGAAGCAACAAGCTATTCCGAAACAGAGGACGAACAAATTCTTGAAGCAAGAGCAAAATATAAAGAATTGCACGATAAATACAAAGCTGAAATTGCATCTTCACACGATGAAGTTGTTAAAGCGGGAGGCCTTTGTATTATAGGTACTGAACGCCATGAATCAAGACGTATTGATAATCAGCTTCGCGGACGTGCCGGCCGTCAGGGAGACCCTGGCAGTACAAGATTCTTTATTTCTCTTGATGATGACCTTATGCGCCTTTTCGGTTCTGAAAGACTTAAAACGGTTGTAAATGCGCTTGGTCTTCCGGATAATGAACCGATTGAGCATTCAATGCTTACAAACGCCATTGAAACTGCACAGAAGAAAATTGAAGGTCACCATTTTGATATGCGTAAACACGTTCTTCAGTATGATGAAGTTATGAATGAACAAAGAAAGATTATTTATAACGAACGTAAGAAAGTTCTTGACGGTGAAGACCTTAAAGCAAGCATTGAAAAAATGATCAGTGATGTTTGCGGAGAACTTCTCACAAGTTATTTTGGTGGCGAAGACAATCCGGAAGAATGGAACCTCGACGGCATAAAGGCAGAACTTGAAAACTTTATTTATGCAGAAGGAGAGCTTGTTTTTGATAAAGAATTTTTAGAAGAAGAAACAAGAGTTTCCTTTATTAAAAAAGTAAAAGAAAAAGCAATGGAAAAATATGCTCAGCAGGAAGAACTTTTTGGCGAAAATATGCGTGAGGTTGAACGCGTTATAATGCTCCAGAACGTTGACAGCAAATGGATGGAACATATTGACCTTATGGACCAGCTCCGCCGTGGAATATCTCTTCGTGCATATGCGCAGAAGGACCCGGTTGTGGAATATAAATATGAAGGTATGGATATGTTTGATGAAATGATTTCAAACATAAAGACCGATACAGTAAAAATGCTTATGAGAATTCAGCCCGGCGCAAAAACGGAGCGAAAACAGGTTGCTAAACCTATTGAAGCTTCTCATGGAGAGGGTAACCCTGAATCAAAAACCGTTAAAGTGGGAGAAAAAGTCGGAAGAAACGACCTGTGTCCCTGCGGCAGCGGTAAAAAGTATAAAAAATGCTGTGGACAATAATATTAATCAGGATGTGATTTTGTGATTGAACTTGAACAGTACAAGTCCGATCTGAAAGCTGTTGAAGACGGAATTAAAGAACTCGGAGATTCACTTAACCTTGCTAAAGCCGAAGAAGAAGTAAAAGAACTTGAAGCTAAAACTTCAACCCCGGGCTTTTGGGATGATGCGGAAAATTCGGCAAAAATCCTTAAGAAAATAAAACAGCTTAACGATAAAAAGCAAAACTATGAAAAGCTTTGCGAACAAAGAGAAGACTTAATAACCCTTATCGAAATGGCAATTGAAGAAAACGACGAGGGGATGGTTTCTGAACTTATTGATGGATGTAAAGAGTTTCATGAAACATATGAAAATATGCGTCTTGAAACACTGCTTACAGGTCCGTACGATAAGAATAATGCAATCATTTCACTTCATGCCGGTGCCGGCGGTACGGAAGCTCAGGACTGGGCACAGATGCTTATGCGTATGTATACCAGATGGGCTGAACGCCGTGGATTTGACATAAAGGTACTTGATATGCTTGACGGTGATGAAGCCGGGATTAAAAGCGTTACAATGCTTGTGTCGGGCGTTAACGTATACGGCTATGCAAAAACCGAAAAAGGTGTGCACAGACTTGTGCGAATTTCGCCGTTTGATGCATCGGGAAGAAGACATACGTCCTTTGCATCACTTGATGTAATGCCGGAATTTGATGATGATATTGAAATCAATATCCGTCCGGAAGATTTAAAAGTAGATACTTACCGTTCCAGTGGCGCGGGCGGACAGCACGTTAACAAAACTGAATCGGCAATAAGAATAACACATATTCCGACAGGCGTTGTTGTTGCCTGTCAGACAGAACGTTCACAGATTCAGAATAGAGAAACATGTATGAAAATGCTTAAATCAAAGCTTCTTGAAATTGCTGAACGTGAAAAAATGGAAAAAATTGAAGACATTAAAGGCGATATGAAAGATATCGCATGGGGAAGTCAGATAAGATCCTATGTATTCCATCCGTACAATCTTGTAAAGGACCACAGAACAAACTTTGAAATGGGAAATATAGGCGCAGTTATGGATGGTGACATTGACGGATTTATCAATGCTTATCTCAAAGCTGCAAGTGTGGGGAATCTTGAAACAAACTAGGTGAAACCTTGCAAAATAAAGATGTTATGGGTAAGGGCAGAATTTTGCCCTTGCTTATAAAATTCACACTACCTGCAACAGCCGCAATGGCGATGAATTCGCTGTATAATATAACGGACAGAATTTTTGTTGGAAACGCCGTTGGTAAAGAAGGGCTTTCTGCAATAACAGCTGTGTTCCCGATAACCACGTTTATTATGGCACTTTCTGTTTTAAGCGGAATGGGGTGTTCAACCCTTGTTGCAATCCGTCTTGGCGAAAACGATGAAAAAGGCGCGATAAGCGTGCTTAACCATACAATTATTTATATTGTGGCAGCTGCCGGAATAACGTCAGTTCTTGGTGTGGTTTTTGTAAAACCGGTTCTCCTTATGCTCGGTATAACGCCTGAACTTGCAGAATATGCATCTCAATATGCAAGAATAATAATTTCGTTTTCTGTGTTTACCTATTTTGCATTTGGTCTTAACCATACGATCAGGTCAACCGGAAAACCGATAATTGCAATGCTTACTGTCCTTACCGGCGGTATTATGAATATTATTCTTGATTTTGTTCTTGTTACAAAAATGAGACTTGGAATAATCGGTGCAGCTTGGGCAAATGGAATAAGCCAGGGAATAGCAAGTATTCTTGTGATTCTTTATTTTATAAAGTTTTCGCCAATTAAAATAAGCTTTAAAAACTTTAAGTTTGATATAAAACAAATATTTGAAATAGCAAAAATTGGCTCGGCACAGTCGTTTATGCAGTTTATAACAGCACTTATTTCTGTGCTTTTGAATAAAACGGTAGTAACGGTTATGTCGGCTGATGGTCTTGCTTCGGCAGGTGTTTATACAAGCGTTGTCACACTTCTTACAGTTCCGGCAATGGGAATAAGTCAGGGAACACAATCTCTTATTGGCTATAACTACGGAGCAGACAATAAAAAACGTGTAGTTTCATTTTATTATTCGGCAACAGTGCTCAGTGTTGTTGCAACGATTATTGTCGTAGTCCTTGCTGAAGCATTTGCACCTCAGCTTGCTGGTGTTTTCGGAAAAGATGTAGCACTTGCATCAGTATGGATAAGAAGAGGAGTTTTTCTTCTTCCGCTTTCAGCAGCTGTAATTGTGACATCGGGATATTTTCAGGCAAAAGGCAAACAAGGCAAAGCTCTTTTGGCGGCACTTTTGCGGCAGGTTATATTTTATGTGCCGGCATTGTTTGTTTTGCCAAAACTAATAAATAACGAAGGCATTATGTATGCACAGCCCGTGTCGGATTTGCCGACATTTGTGGCTACTGCCATACTTGCAATATATGATATAAGAAATTATAAAAGGGGGTAACCCAAATTGAAAGATAACAGACTCTATACTCCGGACGGAACAGCGGATTTGCTTATATCCGCCTGCAATTCATCCAAAAACCTGCAGGATGGTTTTTTGGGATGTTTTAAATCTTACGGATATGATATTGTTGAACCGCCGATGTTAGAATATATTGATGTTTTTACAGATAAAAACAAAAATACAGACCTAACATCAATGATTAAATTTTTTGATGCAAACGGCGATATTCTTGCAATGCGTCCGGACTTCACACCGGCAATAGCAAGAATGAGCGCAACAAAATTTGCCGATAAATCAATCCTTAAACTCGGATATACGGGCAAGGCGTTTTTAAACAGCGAAGCCTACAGCAACGTTCGTCAGAAAGAATTTATTCAGGCAGGCGTTGAGTTTATGGGCGAGGGCGGAACACAGGCGGACAGTGAAATTATTGCTCTTACTGTTGATGCTCTTTTGAAATCAGGACTTAAATCCTTCCAGATTGAAATCGGTCACGCCGGATTTTTCAAAGGGATTGTAATGCAGGCGGGTCTTGATGCCGATGCAGAAGACGAGCTTCGTGATATTCTTAACAGAAAAGACTTTATCAGCATACAGAGTTTTTTGAATGAACATAATGTGAATTCGGCTCTTGCGGAAATTATTTCACAGCTTCCGTATTTATTCGGCGATATTTCTGTTGTTGAAAAAGTTAATACTGACGGTCTTAACGACCTTTCAAAACAGGCACTTGCTGAGCTTAAAGAAATATATACAATTCTTTGTGAATACGAGCTTGAAAAATACATATCATTTGACCTTGGTCTTGCACAGAACTTTGATTATTATACCGGTATGATATTCAAAGGCTTTGCACATCACGTAGGATTTCCGATATGCGGCGGCGGACGTTATGATACACTTATCAAACGTTTCGGTAAAAATATGCCGTCAACGGGTGTTGCCCTTTGGGTTGACAGAATTCTTGCGGCTCTTGAAAGAAGCGGCGCGGAATTTGAAACTCCGGCGGCAGATTATCTTATTTCTTACGAAAACGGATATCGAAAAGAGGCAATAGCACTTGCGAAGAAAATAAGGGAAACCGGCAAAGCATGTGAAATATATATGGGATGTGGAAATGCCGTAGATTATGCCAAAGAAAAATGCATTATGAGATTTGTCAGCTTAGGTAGTGACATAAAATGCGTTGATACAGTAAGCGGCAGACCGCTTGAAATTGAAGCTTAAGGGGGTAAGGATATGAATTATATTACTGTTGCTCTTGCAAAAGGAAGACTTGCAGATACTGCAGTAAGCCTTTTTGAAAAGCTTGGTTACAATGTATCTGAAATGAAAGAAAAATCCCGAAAGCTTATCTTTGTTGACGAAGAAAAGAAATTCAAATTTATTCTTGTAAAAGCATCCGATGTACCGGTTTATGTTGAATACGGCGCAGCTGATATCGGCATAGTAGGCAGAGACACAATCCTTGAAGAAGGAAGAAACCTCTATGAAACATTAAACCTTGGTTTTGGCAAATGTAAAATGGCAGTATGCGGACCTGCGGAAATGAAAGATAAGCTTCATACAAGCAATACTCTTCGTGTGGCAACCAAATATCCGAATATTGCAAGAGAATATTTCAGGAAAGCATGCGGTCAGACGATTGAAATAATACCGCTTAGCGGCTCTGTTGAGCTTGCACCGATTGTGGGACTTTCCGAAGTTATTGTTGATATAGTTGAAAGTGGAAAAACTCTTTATGAAAACGGACTTACCGTACTTGAAGATGTATGTCCGCTTAGTGCTTGGATGGTTGTTAACCGTGTAAGTATGAAAATGGAACGCGATCGTATAATGGACGTTGTTGAAAATTTGAACAAACTTATAAATGAGGTAGACTGATGATAGCGATTATTGATTATGGCGCAGGTAATTTAAAAAGCGTACATAAAGCATTTGATTATCTTGGGGCAGAAACAGTTATAACAAGCGACCCGGATGTTATAATGTCGGCAGAAAAAGCGCTTCTGCCGGGCGTAGGCGCATTTGGTGATGCAATGAAGCAGCTTACTGAATCAGGGCTTGATAAGGTTGTAATGGATTTTATTGCAAGCGGAAAACCGCTTCTCGGAATATGCCTCGGACTTCAGCTTTTGTTTGAAGAAAGCGAGGAAACACCGGGAGTAAAAGGCCTTGGCTATTTTAAAGGTAAAATAGTGAAAATTAAATCAGATGAGCTGAAAATACCTCAGATGGGTTGGAATAACCTTAAATTCAAACGCGAATGTAAGCTGTTTGATGGAATAAAAGACGGCGAGTTTGTGTATTTTGTTCACTCATATTATGCACAGCCTGAAAATGCTGAGGATTCGGTTGCAACCGTAACATACGGTGAGGAGCTTGATATTGCGGTACATAAAAACAATGTATATGCAACACAGTTCCATCCGGAAAAAAGCAGCACAGCAGGACTGAAAATGCTTGAAAACTTTGCAAAGATGTGAAAGGAAGATTAACTTGATTATATATCCGGCGATAGATTTAAAAGATGGTAAATGTGTACGTCTTCGTCAAGGGGATTTTGGAGCTGTAACGGTATACAGCGAAAACCCGGGTGATATGGCAAAGGAATTTGTAAAAAAAGGCGCAAAATTTATACATATGGTTGACCTTGATGGTGCAAAAGACGGGAAAACAACCAATGCAGATGCAATAAAAAGCATTTGCGAAGCGGCAGGGGATGTTCCGGTTCAGCTTGGCGGCGGAATAAGAACAATGGAAAATGTAGAATATGTTCTTTCGCTTGGTGTTTCAAGAGTAATTCTTGGAACGGCTGCAGTTAAAAATCCTGATTTTGCAAAAGAAGCGGCAGGGAAATTCGGTGATAAAGTGGTTGTTGGAATTGATGCAAAAGACGGTATGGTTGCCGTTGAAGGCTGGATTGAAGTGTCAAATGTTTCTGCAATTGACCTTGCTCTTAAAATGAAAAGTTACGGTATTAAAACCGTTATATATACTGATATTGCAACCGACGGAATGCTTAAAGGACCAAACCTTGAAGCAATGAAAGAAATGCTTGAAAAAACAGGTATGGATGTTATTGCATCCGGCGGTGTAAGTGAAGAAAAAGACCTTGAAAATCTTGAAAAATGCGGCGTATCCGGTGCAATTGTCGGCAAAGCTATATACGACGGCAGAGTGGATTTGGAAAAGGTACTGAAAAGGTGGTAGCATAATGCTTTCAAAACGTATTATTCCTTGTCTTGACGTTCATGCCGGCAGGGTAGTAAAAGGTGTTAATTTTGTAAACCTGCGTGATGCAGGAGACCCTGTTGAAATTGCGCAGATGTATGATACAGCAGGGGCGGACGAGCTTGTTTTTCTTGATATAACCGCAAGCTCTGATGCAAGAAGTATACTTCTTGATGTCGTTCGTGAAACCGCAAGTAAAGTGTTTATACCGTTCACGGTAGGCGGTGGAATAAGAACAGTTCATGATTTCCGTGATATTCTTAAAGAAGGTGCGGATAAAATATCAATAAACTCTTCGGCAGTTAAAACACCGGAACTTATAACCGAAGCGGCACTCAAATTCGGAAGTCAGTGTGTTGTTGTTGCAATCGACGTTAAAAAACGTGATTCCGGTAGTGGATATGACGTGTACATAAACGGCGGACGAATAAATACAGGACTTGATGCAGTTGAGTGGGCGAAAAAAGTCGAAAAACTTGGTGCAGGCGAAATACTTCTTACAAGTATGAATGCCGACGGAACCAAAGCAGGATATGATATTGATATTACGAGCGAAATTTCTTCAGAACTTGATATCCCGGTAATTGCATCAGGCGGCGCAGGAAAGCTTGAACATTTTAAAGATGTATTTACAAAAGGTAAAGCCGATGCGGCACTTGTTGCATCCTTGTTCCATTATAAAGAAATGGAAATAATGGATTTGAAACAGTATCTTAAAAACGAAAATATTGAGGTTAGAATATAAGGGGGCACTTAAAATGTTTTATGATGAAATTAAATTTGATGAAAAAGGTCTTGTTCCTGCAGTTGTGCAGCACTATGCATCCAACAAAGTTTTAATGGTTGCATATATGAACAAAGAGTCTCTTGAAAAAACTGTTGAAACAGGTAAAGCTACATTTTTCAGCAGAAGCAGACAGTCTCTTTGGGTAAAAGGCGAAACATCAGGAAATTTCCTTACGGTTAAAAACATTCTTGTTGACTGTGACGCTGACTGTCTTATTATAAAAGCAGAGCCTGCCGGACCGGCTTGCCACACAGGAAACGACAGTTGTTTTTACAGAAAGGTTGAAAACGGGCAGCTCGTTGATAATAATGATAAAGCTGATGCAGCGATTCTGCAGGAAGTTTACAACGTAGTTGTTGAC
>JAFVVU010000223.1 GCA_017502065.1 Clostridia bacterium
GAAGCGGCTGTAATGATGTACAGAATCATTTACAAGGGTCAGATAAAAACAAAAGCTTAATATAAATAAAAGAACCCGTCAGGATTGACGAGTTCTTTTTCTATATTCTTTTGGGGTAATGCCCTCGTGTTTTTTAAAAACCCGGATAAGATGACTGCTGTCGTAAAACCCGCAGGAAAAGGCCACTTCCGTAATGGACTTATCTGTACACGAAAGAAGGGATTTTGCTTTGCGCAGACGAACGTCCGTAATAAACTGCGAAGGAGTAATTCCGTCATCTTCTTCGGTAAAGCGTTTGCGGAAATACCGTCCCGAAATACCGAATTTTTCGGCTATTGCATCTGTATTGGTATGATAATCCGCACTTTCAAGCAGTTCACCAATCACCCTTTCATAAAAAAGACCCATAGGATTTTCTTGTTTGTCCTGATAACATTTTATAATAAGTATACAAATGGCATGGAAAAGCGAAATAATGTACTTATCGTTCAGAAAAGTTCCGTTTTCATATTCCAGAAGCAACTCTTCCATCAGGGCAACAATACGAGTGTAGTATTTGTCGATTATACTGATGCAACATTTATACCCGTGACGGATATATCCGCTGTTACTGAGTAGAAACAGGGAAGTGTATCCGGAAGTGTTTTTTACCTCATCATCAAGCGTATCAAACATTGATATGTCAAACAAAATGCGGAATCCTTCAAAGTTTTTAAAACCCGACATAGTATGCGTGGCACGCCCGCCTATTACAAGAATATTGTTTCTGCCAAGCTCAAGACAGAAGTCTTCAATATGACTTAAACACGACCCGCCTGTACAAAAAATAAGCTCGATACAATCGTGATAATGAAGATTAATCGGCTCGGTCGGATAAAACCGTTCAATATGAAACGGCAAGTGATTAAATTTTTGATAATTTTTTAGTATTGTTTTAGCATTCATATCCTGATTATACAATTTTAATAACGCAATGTCAAGAGAAAAAAGCAAAAAAATTAATACATATGTTCCTGGTTATACTATTCTTTTTGCGTAAAATATTATACAATTGAATTATAAGGAATACAAAGGAGTGTTTTTATGAAACTGAAAAAACTTTTATCGGTTCTTATTGTCATCAGCATAATGTGTTCGCTGTTCGGCGGATTTTCAGCTTTTGCTGCAAAAAGTAAGTACGAACAATGCAACTTCATTGTTGATAGTGAGATGGAACTTCTTGCAACATCCTTCGGCACCTGGGGCGTTACTTCCGCAAGTGTTATGGAAGGTATTGCGCACAGCGGTAACCGTTCTTTAAAACAGGTTTCAGACGGTCGTGTAATCAACCGTGTTATAGTTGAAAATCTGATTCCGGGAGAAGAATATACTTTTACTGCCTGGTTGTATATAAAAGAATTAAAAGCAGCATCCGCTGAGCTTGGTGGTATCCTTAAAATAGAATTTATGGGTGGCGGCAAATACCTGCTTGATGTTAGTGATGTCTTTGCCGGTAACACCGGCAAATGGACAAAATGTACAATAAGCGGTGTTGCACCCGAAGGCGTTGAATTGGCATCTCTTCAGCTTCGTATGGACTGTGGCGGTGAAATTTACTGGGACGATGTAACATTTGTTGGTTCAGCAACCAAAGAAGACGCCGAAATTATGAGAGAACGTAACGCTGCAGGTCTTGCAGCTTGGGAACGTTCCTGCGAGCTTCTTGAACAGCAGATGGCAGAAGAGGCGGCAATCGGTCTTGCTCCGGGTGCTGCAAACGCAATGCCGAACCCGTCGTTTGAAGAATTGAATGCATCAGGTGATGGTGCTGAATCGTGGATACCATACGGTGGCAATTGGGGAACTGTTGTTTCCGTTACTGACGAGAAAGCCCGCACAGGAGAACATAGTGTAAAACTTGCTCCTGCTGCCGATTCGTATATGCCGTGGGTAAAACAAAATTTAAAAGGCAGTTTCGTTGCCGATACTCTCTACACACTTTCCGCATGGGTTAATGTTGAAAATCTTGAGAGAGGCGATACCCTGTTTATGAAACTGGAATTTTACAGCGGTCAGGACACAGGGGTTTCCAACTACATATCCGCTGCTGAATCAGGTGTATTTACATTCGAACCGGATGGTGAATGGCATAAAATAAGTACCGTTTTCCCAATGCCGGCAAATACAGCGGTTATATCAGCATATTTCCGTGTATCTCACGGTAAGGGTAATAATGTTATTTATTATGATGATATTGAACTCGGACCTGCATCCGTAACTTCATTAATGCAGTTTGCGCCTGACTTTACATTTAACTATACAGATGTTGAAAACATTAAAACATCAACTACTATCAACTGTATAAGTAAACCTATTGAAGCGGATAGCACTGTTGAATATACAGTAAAAGACGGAGAACAGGTTATTGCTTCCGAAACTCTTCTTGCATCACCAACAATGAGCTGGTCGTTCCCGACATCAACTCTTGCCGAACAAGGAAAAGCATATACAATTTCGGCTGCATACAAAGGTGCCGACGGTACGATTATTGAAGAAAGTGTTCCGAAAAGAATCTACCGTTACGACAGACCGACAATGCTTGATAAGCAAAACCGTATTATTATTGACGGAGAGCCACTTTCTCCTGTTGTTCTCTACGGAGCTCTTAAAGAGGATTATGCCAAATATGCCGAAGCAGGTATAACCATTATTCGTCCGGGCGACGTATCTATGTCTGAAACACGTTATATGGAAGACGTTCGCGACATTCTTGATACTGCACATGCCCACGGACTTAAGGTGTTGTATGCACTTTACGGCGCACCGGCAGGACATCCGTATGCTATTGCTAAAACAAAGATCCTTGTTAATGAATTTAAAGACCATCCTGCACTTCTTGCCTGGATGCTGATGGATGAACCGTCTAACTTTGTTCCTCCAAACGGTACTACAGCGCAGTCTTTTACAGAAATGGTTGAATACCTTGAAGAAGGTTACAAGGTTGTAAGATCTATAGACACTTACCATCCTGTATACATATGCGAATGTACATCCAGAGACGATTCTTACGAAAAGTCTTTCCAGAATGTTGATATAGCTTGTATTGACCCTTACCCGAACGATAAGACTGAGCAGACGCTGGCATATGTTTGTGCAGAAAAAGCCGTTGATTCCGTACATGGCGAAAGAGAAGTATGGAGTCTTGGATATGCATCTCTCTGGAACAAAGACTATGTTCCGGATTCCGACGGATACCGTATGCACGCGTATATATCAATGTGGGGCGGAGCAAAAGGTATTGGTTACTATATTGACGAGCATCTCGGTGAAGATCTTATCGCAACAATGCTCGAATGCAATACAAGTGGCGAGCTTGATATAGCTCTGGATCACTTTGTAAGACATAACACTCCTGTTTTTGACGAGTATATGGGAAGAAACTACTGGTACAGAAGCTGGATTGCACAAGACGGCAAAATGTATCTGCTTGTTAAAGAAAATAAAAACGACGGTAAAAATACCGCAGTTAATTTCAATATTAAAAGCACAAACGGACTTATTGAAATAAACGGATATACAGCAAAACTTTTTAATGGCACTACTGATAAGTTTGTGGCTTCAAACGACTCTTCTTTCAACCTTACAATGACACCTACACAGATTTCACTTTATGAAATCATACCTAACAATCCGGTTGATTTTGGAGCAGTTTCCACACCGGCATATAATGACCTTGCAGGGTTTGAATGGGCGCAGGAAGCAGTAGAAAACATTACAAAAAATAAGATTGCAAACAACAAAGGTGCACACATTTATGCACCGGGAGAAAATATTACCCGTGGTGATTTTGCAATGTATCTTATCCGTACACTTGGACTTAATGCTGATACAACCGACCAGTTTACAGATGTTGACCCGAACGCAGAATATGCAAAA
>JAFVVU010000224.1 GCA_017502065.1 Clostridia bacterium
TCTTTTTTGACAAAAATCTCTTCTATACTTTCTTCGTTATTTGCTGTTTCAAGTTCATCAAGTGAATCCTTTTTCTTTTGCTCGTTGTACCATGCAAAGTATGTATTCTTTGCAATCTGGCATAGCCAAACGGAAGCCTTTTCCTTATTCCGAAGCGAAGCATAGTTCATATATGCACGAAAAAAGGTTTCTTGTGTCAGTTCCTCAGATAATGACACATTACGAGTCATTTTCATTAAATATCTAAAAATAAATTCTCTGTTTTCATTGAAAAGCTTTTCAAAATCAGTCACATTTTCACCGTCCTTTCAACTATTAGATTGGCAAATACATAAAACGTTACAATAATTATAACATTATTTTCAACAAAAATCAAAAAACGGGCAGAAACAAAATTGTTTCTGCCCGTTTGTCATTTTACTTCACGCGATATAACCGGTTTATCTTCTTTAACGCCGCACACAACACGAAGCCTTGCCCCATCGGGTGCTTTTGCACTTATATCAAGTATGTTTCCTCCCGGTTTTAATGTAATCATACCGGACGCTGTGCAGTTGTTCATAACCTCACCTTTTGCACCGGAGCTGTACCATGACGGTGGAGTATTCTTATCTGTCCACTTTTCACCAAGTCCGGCTGTTTTTCTGCCGTCCGAATATTCAACTATGCAATCTGAAGGAAGTGTTCCTTTAACCTCAATATTTCCTTCTTCCGCTTTCACGGTAATATCCGAAATTTCGTTTGTACCTGTAAAGAAGCTGTGCCATCCTGCAATTTTTACATTACATTCTTCGCCTTCCGGCATATTATTCATCCATACACATGCATATCCGATATGTGTAAAGTCCGGTTTTTCCGATGTTATATGTTTCGGATTTCTTTCTATGGGGTCATCTGTAAGGAACATATTTTCGTTCCATTCATATATATTGCCATCATATTTCAACGGAGTGAACTCATCATCCTTATTCATATGGCGGTAATAATACGGCCACAGATATTCCATAACTTTAGAATCTGATGATTCGTAAAGTTCAAAATATTTCCATCCGACAAAATCAATTTCAATAATCTTATTATCAAGGCCACACTGATACATTCTCGGGCTTCGGAGCTGGAAATTAAGTATTTCGCCTTTTCCGTCACCATATACCCACACGCCACATCCATACTGACCCGTAAGGTCAATAGGTGTTTCAAAAATGCGTTCAAATCTTGCAACGCCTATATCTTTAGCGGCTTTTGCTTTAAAGCAAATTGCATTTCCGTACGGCGACGCTTCGTCCGCTATAGATGCTGTAACTGTGCGTGACGTAATTGTTTTAAGATCATTTGCACCCGTGCCGTCGAGCATATAGAATTCGTCTGTTTTTGCTGTTGTTGTTTCTTTTATATTTACGCCCGATGCAAGCACAAGCGCATCTACATCCACTCCGCCTTTTTCCTGTTTGGACGGAGCATCGGCTTTAGTATAAAGTGTTTCAAGTCTTATGAGCATCGGTTCCTGCTTGCCATATGGGTTATCTATACAAACGGATGCTTTCCCGTCAACAAACTGTGCAATATTTTCAGTATAGCTTGCTCGGTAAATTCCTTCGGGTCTCATATATGCTTCGCAGTCAACGATAAGAGCACGTTCTTCAGAGGTAAGTTCCTGACCAAGACGAACTTTTTCCCATCTGCGGATACGGTCGCCGCTTCGCTTAAGTTCTTCGCTTTTTTGCCAGTCATACAGGCTAAGACTCTGGAACGACATTGAAAATCCGTTTGCAGCTGCAACTCGTCCGAAAAAGTCATATATATCTGTTGTTATTCTTTCTATATGGGAGGTGTTTGCAGGCTTATTTTCACCCATTTTCCACCAGCCGAGGTTCTGAGTCATAAAGTTCTTTTCCTGACAGAATCTGTTTATTTCGGCATGTCTTTCAATAAACTTTTTATGTGCACGTCTCGGATAGTCAAACGCATTCATACGCGAACGTGTATACCACAGTACATGGTTCATTTCGCTCATTTCCATAGGCATGGAGCGTCCTGTATATTCGGCTACTTTATTAATAAATTTTGCCGTCCATGTTCTTAATAAAGTCATTCCTTCAAGTGCCCATACACCTTCAAGGGCATCAAAATAATATGCATCAAAACCACATTCATTAACAAACTCCGCTGTTGCTTTTGCAACTTTATCAAAAAGCGGACCGCCCACATCAGGAGTAAACAGATAATATGCACATTTTGTGTTACGTCCCTGTGTTCCTTTGCTGTGCGCCGAAGGTTTTGTGCCAAGTGCACCACGTATACATCCTTTAAGTACGTGGTCGCCAAGTTCGGTAAATTCAATTATTTCATCATCCCAAATAATGTATGTGCTTGAGTTATAATAGCTTGTAAGAACAAGACTTATATCTGCTGTATCTTCCAGAATCGGAACATCAGTTGCTGTTTCGCTGATATCATCTGCAAGAGTGAAAATTCTGTTATATCCAAGGTTTTTATCAGGCACAGGTGTAACAAAAGAAGATCTTTTACCTATAAGTGCACTGTATGTATGTAAAATAGATTCAATTCCCTCTTCATGAAGTCTGTCAACCAACTTTTTAAATGTTTTTCTGCCTTCAGGGAATATTTCGCGATTGGGTTCAAAATCACCGAACGAGAAGTTCTTGTCTTCCGCGCCATGGAAATCGACCTGTGTAATTCCTATATCTTGAAGCATTTCAATCCATTCTTCAACATTTTCCAGCACGAGTGACCCCGGAAGAAATGCGCCAAAGGTCATCATATAACTTTCGTTTATTTCCGGTCTGTCAAGCGAAAAAGCTCCGCCGCAATCTGACCATAAAATATCTTTTACGTACTGTTTTGTTACCTTTTTCATATTCTCACGAAGGTCTTCTCGTTTAGCAGCAGTAATTGCCCAAGAACGTCCTTCGTAACCAAAATGGTCATAAACAAGCGCCGCCTGATTTTCCTCAAGTCCGGGGTAACTTATGCCCATTGTATGAAGATCAAGCGACATACCTGTTGCAACTGTTTCGCCGTCGGTATCAAGAAAAACATGTGCAAACCTGATAACCTGAGGTCTTTCCCCTTCTGTTTCAACACTTTTAAGAGTAAACAAAATTGCCTCGGGAACAATTTCCACATCAAAATCAAGCACTATTTCAGCATCGTTATATGTATAGTAAAGCTTAAACCCGTCTTCCCGTTCTTCCATTTTGGAATATGTGGCAAACGTCGGTTGCTTCATTGGAAACGGACGAATCCACTCATTAGTAAACGCAGGTCTTATTGTGCAGTATTCCAGCTCGGCAAAAGGACAAGGTTTAGTGATAAGGTTTTTGCCACCTTTGGCACAAAGCTCTGTAATTGCTCCATTTTCCAGGGTTATTGTTAATGCCGGACTTTCAAGCTTTTTCATAACAATCGTCTCCTTATGCGGACTTTGTCTTGTTGTATAGCAAAAAAGAGTATTTTTAACGCCCTTTTCTATTATATATTATGGCACCCCCGACCGGAATCTATCGCGCTTCGCTTGGAGAAATGGCGCAACGCTCCACCGGAGCCTTGCTTTGTCGCTCGCTACGCCTCGCTCCCATTTCTGGTTCGATTCCTTTATGGCACCCCCGACCGGAATCGAACCGATAACTAATCCTTAGGAGGGATTTGTTATATCCATTTAACTACGGGGGCGTATTTGTCTTATTTTTCAGTTTGCACAACTATCTATTGGATTTGTTCCGCGCCAGCGGCAAGGTTCTGTGCCAACAGGCACAGGTTCTTTCACAAGGTTCTGTGCCAACAGGCACAGGTTCTTATATCCATTTAACTACGGGGCGTATGAACATATATATTTTACCTGTTTTACCCTGCCTTGTCAAGTGCGCCACTAAATTAATATTCGCAAAATATACACATTTTCGCACCTTGTTACATATTATATAGTAAACCTGTACTTTGGAGTATCAGGTACATATTTTAAGGAGGTTTTATTGTGAGTGTTGAAAACAATGCACCGGTAGGTTGCATGGAAGACGCCGTATGTATTCAGGCGGAAAAGATTTACGACATTTGCAAAGATAAAGAGTGTCTTGAAGACCTGCGCGTTTATTTCTGCGAAAAAGACCAGGACAGAGTAGACCGCGCAACATCCGTTAAATTCAGACGCGCAGAAATTATATGGGTTACAACAGACGTTGAACAGGTGCCGTTCAACAGAGGCTATTACAGCGTTGACATCTGCTTTTATTTCAGAATCAACCTTGAGCTTTGTCACGTTGGCAGACCCTGCTATGTTGACGGACTTGCAACCTACACCAAAAAAGTAATTTTATACGGCAGCGAAGGCAGTGCATATATGTTCACATCCGAATACCGCGGCGGTCCTGATGTGACTCTGGCAAAAAGCACCAATCTGCCGAAAGCAGTTGTTGAAGTTGTTGACCCGATTGCACTTGATGCAAAGCTGATTGACGCTTGCTGTGATCAGGAATGCCGCCGTCATGATGCTGACTGCGAAGATGATAAAAACCGCATTCCCGAATGTATCTGCAATCTGTTTGGCGGTGAGCTTGGTCAGTTTGATGACCGCAAACGTGTATATGTGACAATTGGTATTTTCGTTATTGTTCGCCTGCAGAGATGTACTCAGCTTATGGTTCCCAGCTACGATTACTGCATTCCTGACAAAGAATGCGTATCTTCATCCGGAAGCGAGGATGATCCGTGTTCATTATTTGAAAAAATCCAGTTCCCGTATGACGAATTTTATCCGCCGAAAGATTGTGAAGACGGTCGTTGCGGTTCAAAAGGAATTTAATAAAAGTAAAAAGCAGGTGGTGGCACCTGCTTTTTACTTTTTATATTCGCCGGGTGAAGTTCCCGTTTCTCTTTTAAATGCGGCAGAAAAATATGCCTGACTTGAAAATCCGAGCATTTCGGCACAGTCGCTCACACTATTTCCTTCTTTCAGCATTTTCATTGCTCTGTTTATCTTCAGTTTAAGAAAGTATTTATGAACTCCAAGCCCTGCAATTTGTGCAAAAATCTTTTTAAGACCCGTTTCGCTTATGCAACAATTCTCCGCTATTTTTGAAACCCCAAGTGACCTTCCTATATTCTCATTCATATACTTTACAGCACTGCTGAAAACCACAGACTCATCGTTCATCGTTTCAGCAACAATATCAAAGCTGTCGCATATGGAAAGCAAAAGGCCACACACAAAATTTGCCATAATCTGCATATGTACATTTGATTTACTTAAATTTTCAAGTGTCTTTGTATAAATAAAATCATTTTCAGGATAGCATGAATTTTTAATATCAATGAACCGGAGTATATTTTTGATAACAGTCTTCTGGCTGTCATTAAGCTTAAAGCATTTCTGTTCAAAAAACTGCGTAAGTGTACCTTCCATAGCAAACGAAAATATGAAAAGCTCTGCCGAAGACCCTTCTTCAACATAGTACTTGTGCAGCTCGAGGGGTTTATGGAAAACAAGCTCTCCCTCCCCCATATTATAGACACGCTCATCTCCCGAAACACAGACATTTCCTTTTTGCACATACAGGCATTCCCAGAAATCATGTATTTCGCCTTTAAAATTGTATCCGCCCTGACGGATGCATTCAAACATACTGAAAAATTCAGTTATTTTTATATTATCTGCAATTTTATATGCCACAAAATCACCCCCAAACCCAAAATCATATATTTTTTGTCTAAAATCGTATTGATATATGTTTTTAGCGTGATATTATTATAACATAAGGTATTCACAAAGTAAAGTGAAAAGGAGATTTTTTATGAGCAAGCTTAAAGCAATTCTTATCGGGGCAGGTAACCGCGGAACTGCATATACCAATATAATGCATCAGGGTATCGGTGATTTTGAGGTTGTTGCCGTAGCAGAGCCGATAGAAGAAAAAAGAAATTTCATTGCTGAGAAACACGGCATTTCCGAAGATATGTGTTTTACATCATGGGAGCCAATGCTTGAGAAAGAAAAATTTGCGGATGTTGCACTTGTATGTACTCTTGACCGTGACCATTTTGCTCCGGCAATGGCTGCAA
>JAFVVU010000024.1 GCA_017502065.1 Clostridia bacterium
CACAATGCCGGAAGGCTACGATGCAAAAGAGCTTCTTAACAAAGCAATTGCAAACAAGGTTGCTTTTGTTGCAGGTAACACACTTATGCTTGATATGGATAAACCGTGCAGCAGCTTCCGTCTTAACTATTCACTTGTTGCGGAAGATAAAATTGAAACTGCAATCAAACTTCTTGCCGAAGTTTTATAAGGAGGATTTGAAATGGACGAGAAAAAAAGAATTTTCAGTGCCATTCAGCCTACCGGTATGATGACACTCGGCAACTATGCAGGCGCAATACAGAACTGGGTTAAAATGCAGGACGAATACGAATGTATTTATGCCGTTGCTGACCTTCACGCCATTACTGTACGTCAGGTGCCTGCGGATTTCCGCAAAAATGCTATGCAGCTTATGGCAATTCTTCTTGCATGCGGAATTGACCCCGACAAGAGCCTGCTCTTTTTCCAGTCTCACGTGCATCAGCACGCGGAGCTTGCATGGATTTTAAACTGCTATACACAGATGGGCGAGCTTTCCCGTATGACACAGTTTAAGGATAAATCCGCAAAACACGCTAATAATATAAATGCAGGACTTTTCACATATCCTGCACTTATGGCGGCAGATATCCTGCTTTATCAGGCAGACCTCGTTCCCGTTGGGGAAGACCAGAAACAGCATCTTGAGCTGTGCCGTGATATTGCAGGCAGATTCAACGGAATTTACGGCGACGTGCTTAAAGTTCCCGAACCGTATATCCCGAAAGTAGGCGCGAGAATTATGAGCCTGCAGAATCCGACATCCAAAATGTCAAAATCCGACACTAACGTTAACGGATATATTCTTCTTACCGACGAAACGGACACAATTATCCGCAAATTCAAACGTGCCGTTACTGACAGTGATGCAAAGGTTGAATTTAAAGAAGGTAAAGACGGAATCAATAACCTTATTTCAATTTATGTTGCCGCTACAGGCAAAACCGTTGAAGAGACAGTTAAAGAATTTGACGGCAAAGGCTACGGCGATTTCAAGCTTGCCGTTGGCGAGGCGGTTGCCGATATGCTTGCTCCTGTTACAAAAAAATATAATGACCTTCTTGCAAATAAGGATTATCTTATGCAGGTTTACACAAAGAGTGCGGAAATTGCAGAAAAAATTGCGATGCGCACAATGCGTAAGGTATATAAAAAGATTGGATTTACTGAAAAGTAAAGGCAGGTGTTTTAAATGAGCGATGTTGTCGTGCAGATTATGTTTATCCTTGCGGTATCGTTTTTGCTTACGTTTATAACAACCCCTATAGTAAAGGTTATGGCAATACGTCTTGGCGTGGTTGACATCCCGAAAGACGACCGCCGAATGCACAAGCGCACAATCCCCCGTATGGGCGGACTTGCAATGTTTTACGGATTTATCGTAAGCGTTATTGTTTTTATAAAGCTTGACCCGAAGCTTATCGGTATACTTCTCGGTACAGTTATAATTGTTGCAATGGGTATAATTGACGATAAGTTTACGCTTAAAGCAAGAATCAAGTTCCCGATTCAGATAATTGCCGCAATTGTTCCCGTGCTTTTCGGGCTTTCCATACAGTTTATCAAGCTTCCTCTTATCGGACCGATTGTTATTGCCTCTCCGTGGAGTGAAATTCTTACGGTACTGTGGATTGTTGCAATTACAAATGCCGTTAACTTAATTGACGGGCTTGACGGACTTGCCGCAGGAATTTCGTCCATAGCATCAATTTCAATTCTGTTTATTTCACTTATTATGGGCAATTTTGAAAGTGCATTTATTGCAACCGCACTTGTGGGATGCTGTCTTGGATTTTTGCCGTTCAATATGAACCCCGCAAAAATATTCATGGGCGATACGGGCGCAAATTTCCTTGGATTTATCCTTGCAACACTTTCTGTTATGGGTGCATTCAAAAGCTATGCGGTTATATCGTTTGTGTTCCCGTTCCTTGTTCTGGGGCTGCCGATTTTTGATACACTTTTTGCAATCATCCGCAGAATTTTAAAGCATAAACCTATAATGTCGGCTGACAGAGGACATCTGCATCACCGTCTTATTGATATGGGCTTTAACCAGAAACAAACTGTTACTATCCTGTACAGCGCAAGCTGTATTCTCGGGCTTTCCGCTACAGTTATGGCGGCACGTGGTATGGTTAAAGGGCTTATTCTTATTGCCGCACTCTCACCCGTTGTTGTTTTTGTAGTCTGGTTTGCAGTAAAACGCAAACATGAGTTTAAAGATAAGGAGAATGAAAATGAATAAACTTAAAGTTATGACAGTTTTCGGCACAAGACCCGAAGCAATCAAAATGGCACCGCTGGTGCTTGAACTTGAAAAACGCGATAATGTTGAAAGCATTGTTTGTCTTACTGCACAGCACCGCGAAATGCTTGATATGGTTATGGATATGTTCGGCATAAAAGCAGATTATGACCTTAACATCATGCAGCAGCGCCAGACACTTGCAGGAATTACAACAAAAGCTATTAACGGACTTGACGAGGTTATGGCAAAGGCGCAGCCCGATGTTGTTCTTGTTCATGGCGATACAACAACCACATTTGCAGGTTCAGTTGCCGCATTCTATAACAAAATCAAGGTTGGTCATGTTGAAGCAGGCCTTCGTACATATGACAAATATTCTCCGTTCCCGGAAGAAATGAACAGAAAACTGACAGGTTCAATTGCAGATTATCATTTCTCTCCCACACTTGCAAATAAAAACAATCTTCTTAAAGAAGCAATAGACGAAAACGCAATTTATATTACAGGTAACACTGTAATTGATGCTATCAAATATACGGTTAAAGATGATTTCAAATTTAAAGATGAAACTCTTGCAAAAGCTGATTTTGAAGGCAAACGCGTTATTCTTGTAACTGCTCACAGACGTGAAAACTTAGGCGAGCCGCTGAAAAACATCTGCCGTGCAGTAACAAGACTTGTAAACGAATTTCCTGATGTTGAAGTAATTTACCCTGTACATCTTAACCCTGCAGTTCGTGAAACTGTTTATGAAATTATGTCGGGTAATGCTCGGATTCATCTTATTGATCCGCTTGATGTTGATGAGCTTCACAACCTTATGAAGCGTTGCTTTATGGTTATGACAGACTCCGGCGGACTTCAGGAAGAAGCTCCGGCACTCGGAAAACCGGTGCTTGTACTCCGTACAGAAACCGAACGTCCCGAAGCTGTTGCCGCAGGCACTGCAAAGCTTGCAGGTGTTGAAGAAGAAGATATTTATAATCTTGGTAAAACTCTTCTTTGCGACAAAGCTGAATATGACAAAATGGCAAAAGCGGCAAACCCGTACGGCGACGGAAACGCATCTGCACGTATTGTTGATGCACTTCTTTATGAGTTTGGTTATACCGACGTTCGTCCTTCCGATATGTAACGCTTAATTCAAAATGCGCAGAGCGCACAAAGACAATATTTTTAAAATATAAAAAAATTCAGATAAGAAGTTTTGCTGAATATGTAAACACTTCGCAGCAATGCTGCGAAGTGTTTTTGATTTTGTGTCTTTGTGCTATAAACAAACTTCACCTCTCGGCGTACCAATGTACGCCTTCGGGCAAGGGCTAAAGCCTTCAGTTTGTTCATTCTGCATCATTTTGCTCTTAAGCTGATGTTTATATATTTTTTATAATATCTTTGGCATATGTTGCAATATTTTTATAAATGCTTGAAAAATTTTTGTATTTATGCTAAATTAAAGATAACTACTTTATAAGGGGGAAATGCCATGTTTACGGCAGCTCTTGCAAACGAAGGTTATAAACAGGTTTTCGGCCACGACAGAATGGTCGACTTTTATGATACAATTAAAAATAATACATCTATCGCGCTTACCTGCGGAAAAAACAGTTCTGCGGCGTTTCAGATTGTGGTGTTTCCCGACTGCGACGGCGTGCTTTCCGTTGACGGAACATCCCCGTTTTCGTATTACGGCGACGTGCCGAATTTCCGTATCAAAGCGGTGCTTGACGGCGGTTTTGACATAAAGCTTTCGCCCGTCGACTATGTTTGCGACGACGGCGGTTTATATAAAGCGGACATTATTCTGCCGAC
>JAFVVU010000225.1 GCA_017502065.1 Clostridia bacterium
ATTGCGGCTGAGCTTGAAAAATACGGCGTAAGAATTCTTGGTACATCACCGGAAACAATTGACCTTGCTGAAGACCGTGACAGATTTAATTCCATTATGATGGATATCGGCGTTCCGATGCCGGAATCCGGAATGGCAATCAACTACGCTGAAGCAAAAGCAGTTGCGGACAGAATAGGTTATCCCCTTATGGTTCGTCCGTCCTACGTTCTTGGCGGACGCGGAATGGAAGTTGTTTACGACGACAGTGACCTCGAAACATATATGTCAGCTGCTGTTGGCGTGACTCCGGACAGACCTATCCTTATAGATAAATTCCTCAACAACGCTATGGAAGTTGAAGCTGATGCTATTTCCGCAAGAGACGTTGCATTTGTACCGGCTATTATGGAACATATCGAGCCTGCAGGTATTCACTCCGGTGACTCTGCTTGTATCGTTCCGTCTTGTCATATTCCAGAAAAACATATGCAGACAATCTACTACTATACAGAAGAAATTGCAAAACGTCTTAACGTTTGCGGTCTTATGAATATGCAGTATGCAATTGCAAACGATACAGTATATGTACTTGAAGCGAATCCGCGTGCATCAAGAACTGTGCCGCTTGTTTCCAAAGTATGTAACGTGTCAATGGCTAAAATTGCAACTCAGGTTATTATGAGCGATTATGAAGGAACTGAAAGTCCGGTTAAGGATCTGAAGCGCAAAAACATTCCGTATTACGGTGTAAAAGAAGCGGTGTTCCCGTTCAATATGCTTCCCGAAGTTGACCCGATTCTCGGACCGGAAATGCGTTCAACAGGTGAAGTTTTGGGACTGTCTCATTCAGTCGGACGTGCTTACTGCAAAGCACAGGAAGGTGCAAATATTCATCTCCCTGAATCAGGCAAAGTATTTATCAGCGTTAATGACAAAGATAAAGAAAGTATGCTTGAAGCAATTATGAAATTCAAGAAACTTGGTTATGAACTTGTTGCAACATCAGGCACACATAAGTTCCTTGCTGAAAATGGTGTTGAATCAACACTGGTTAAGAAAATGCACGAGGGCAGACCGAATATTTCCGATAATCTTACAAACAACGAAATTGCAATTGTAATCAATACAGCAAGTGATAAGCAGAGTAAAATTGACGACTCTTACATCCGTAAGACTGCCGTTAAGAAAAACATCCCCTGCTTTACAACTGCTGCTGCGGCAAATGCGGTTGTAAACGGACTGTTTGAACTTGCATACAATGCACGCGAAGTAAAATCGCTTCAGGATTATCACAAGGAAATAAACGACTGATTTTAAAATTTTATGCACGGGTTTTCCCGTGCATATTTTTTTGTCAAAATTATTGCACTTATGTAAATTTTGTAGTATAATAAATACATTAGGTTTTTAAAGGAGTTTTGGACAATGAATATCTTTAATCTCAACGAAATGACAGCGGAAGAAAAAAGTAAAATAATGAAAAGAGCTGAAACTGACATTACATCTCATATGATACTTGCAAAAGAAGTGTCTGACGATGTTAAGGCAAACGGTGATGCAGCTCTGGTAAAATATACCGCTATGTATGATAAAGTAACTTTAGAGCAAGATAGAATTAAAGTTACAGCGCAGGAAATTGAAGACGGATATAACCGTCTTGACCCGAAAGTACGCGGTGCTATTGAATATGCCGCAAAAAACATTAAAAATTTCCATGAAAAACAGCTTCCGGAAGAAATGTGGTTTACCGAAGTTGACAAAGGCCTTATGGTTGGTGAAAAAACAACACCGATTGTTGACGTTTGTCTTTATGTTCCCCGTGGAAAAGGAAGCTTCCCGTCAGTTCTTCTGATGCTTGGAATTCCTGCTGTTGTTGCAGGCGTACCGAAAATTGTTGTTGTTACACCTCCGAACGAAAAAGGTGACATTGACGATGCAATTCTTGCCGCAGCTAAAATTGTAGGAATTAAAGACATATATAAAGTTGGCGGAATTCAGGCTGTTGCCGCTGTTGCATACGGTACTGAAACTGTTCCGAAATGTCACAAAATTATCGGACCGGGAAATGCATATGCAACTGCTGCCAAACGTGTTCTTGCAAACTATATTGATACAGGACTTCCGGCAGGACCGAGTGAATCTATTATTCTTGCCGATGAAAATGCAGACCCTGAAAAAGTTGCACTTGACTGGATGATTGAAGCGGAACACGGTCCCGATTCTGCGGCTCTTCTCGTAACACACTGTAAAGAGCTTGTTGAAAAAGTTATTCCGGTTGTAGAACGTCAGCTTGAAAAAGTAAGCGAAAAAAGACGTCAGTTTATTACAACAAACTTTTCTACATACGGTGGCGTAATCATTACAGAAAATCTTGACCAGTCTATTGACTTTGTTAACGATTATGCTCCGGAACATATGGAAGTAATGGTTAAAGAGCCTTTTACTGTTCTTCCTAAAATTAAAAATGCAGGTGAAATCTTGCTTGGAGATTATACACCTATTACACTTTGTAACTTCCTGCTTGGACCGAATGCTATTCTTCCCACAGGCCAGTTTGCAAAAACATACTCGAGCGTATCTGTATTTGATTTCTTAAAACGTTCTTCAATCGGATATGCTTCCAAAGAAGGTTTTGAAATGGTAAGAGAAAATGCCGCACTTTTTGCAACAGTTGAAGGTTTTGATGCGCATGCTCTTGCTGTTAAAGACAGAAAGTAAGGAGATATAATGATATATAACAATGTATCCGAACTTATCGGCAACACTCCCCTTTTAAGCCTTAAAAACTATTGCAAGGCTGAAAGTATCAAAGGCGAAATAATTGCCAAACTTGAACTTTTTAATCCTGCAGGCAGCGCAAAGGACAGAGTTGCTCATTATATGATACTTGAAGCCGAAAAAAAAGGGGGTTTAAAACCCGGCAGTGTTATCATTGAACCGACAAGCGGCAACACCGGAATCGGTCTTGCATGCGTTGGTGTATCAAAAGGATACCGCGTTATTCTTACAATGCCTGATACAATGAGTGTTGAAAGAATAAACCTTATAAGAGCATACGGTGCAGAGGTTGTTCTGACAGATGGCGCGCTCGGAATGGCGGGTGCCATTGCAAAAGCAAACGAGCTTGCCAATGAGCTTGATGGATTTATTCCGGGACAGTTTGAAAATCCTGCAAATCCCAAGGCACATTATGAAACAACCGGACCTGAAGTCTGGCGTGATACGAACGGCAAAATTGATGTTTTTGTAGCATGCATAGGCACAGGTGGTACACTTTCAGGTGTTGGTAAATATCTTAAAGAAAAAAATCCCGATATAAAAATAATCGGGGTTGAGCCTTTTGAATCTCCTCTTATTACAAAAGGAGTTGCCGGCCCACATAAAATACAGGGTATTGGTGCTAACTTTGTGCCGGACACACTTGATAAAACTGTATATGATGAAATCATAACCGTTAAAGGCGATGACGCAATTTCTACCGGAAACAAAATTTCAAAAACCGAAGGTGTTTTGGTTGGAATTTCATCCGGAGCGGCTGTGTTTGCCGCAACTGAAATTGCCGGACGAGAATGTATGCAAGGCAAAAAAATTGTTGTACTTCTTCCCGACACCGGTGAACATTATTTATCAACTGATATGTTTAAGTAAACAAAAAAGAGCAAGGATTTATTCCTTGCTCTTTTTTATGAACGAAAGTTTTGTTTCTGAAATTATTATTGCCACAAATATAAGCACAAACCCTACACCTATCTGCGGGGTTACTTTTTCGCCGTAAAGAAGTATTGAAAACAGAACACCGAACACAGATTCGAGCGACAGAATGATTGCCGCTTCGGACGGATTTGTATATTTTTGTCCAACATTCTGAAGTAGCAGACATGCCGCTGTTGCAAAGAGTGCAAGGTATAAAACCGATGTTGCAAGGGAGGTTGTTATTTCAAAGGCTATCGGTTTTACCATAAACGATGCAATCCACGAGAATACTGCTGTTACGGCAAACTGCAGAATAGTTAAAACTGTAGGGTCTTTATCTTTACTGAACATTGCAATAAACACCATATGCAGCGCATAAAAGACTGCCGCAACAAGTGTAAGTGCATCCCCTTTTCCAACTGTAAGGTCTGCTGTTAAGGAAACAAACCCTATCCCCGCAAGACAAAGCACTGCCGCTATTATGTTATATTTATCCGGTCTCTTTCGGTTGATAAACCAGAACATAAACGGCACCATTACACAGTAAGCCGCCGTTATAAATGCGTTTTTGCCGGGAGTTGTATCCTCAATACCAAGGGTTTGTATGTAATATGCCAGAAAAAGGCACGTTCCTATTATAAGCCCATGAAGCAGATATTCCCTGTTTATTTTCTTAAGTTTTTTAAAGAATATAAGCGCAAGAACTATGCACGCCACAGAAAATCTTACCGCAAGCAAATATGCCGTTGGAATTATATCTACCGCATCTTTTACAACCACAAAGGATGTTCCCCATATAAGCGTTGCAAGAAGAAGCGCCAGTTTTGCCATAAGTCCTTTATTTTTCATATGTTTTCCCCTTTCAAAATTTGCCCTGATATGTGAATACTTTCCTTTTTGCTGTAATATAATAATACAAAAGAAAAAGGAGTATCTGCCAATGAAGATCAATAAAAAACTTGAACAAAAGAAACTCAGCAAACAGCGCGAAATCAAACGTGCATATCTTCTTACTCTTATTGCCAATGCCCAAAATCATCTTCATACTGTTGGAAACGGATTTGATGAAACAACCAACGAAGATTTGACGGAATATTTTATTTACGAGCGACGCGCCGCCGAAATCAAGTACCGCCATCTTCTTAAAATGTATATAAACGAAAAGTTTGATTCCACTCCTCTTATTGTCAAGACTGTTCCAACCTCAAGTGAAACTGAATTAATAAACGAAGCCTGATATAATCAGGCTTTTAACAGTTTTGCAATAAGAATTTCCATACTGGTCCATTCGTCAACACTGCCGTTTTTTATCATATAATCCGCGTTAAGTGTATCTTCAAGCATATTGCTGAATTGTTCCGGTGATTTTGTACGTGCCTTTTCAATATACATTTTTGCCACATAAGGTGACATTTTTATTGCCGATGCAACATCCGCTCCTCTACCGTCAGCAAGAAGAAGTGATGTTTTTAAAAGACGGCTTATCTGACCACCAATAAGGGCAATTATTTTAACTGGCGGTTCTTTGAAAACCTTAAGCTCGCCAAGCATCTCAAAAACTGCCGCACTGTTACGGTCAAAAATCTCATCTATCATTTTAAAAACTCTGTTCTGCAGGGATTTACGCACCATAAGTGAAACATCTTCTTCGGTTACCTGTCCTTTATCGCTGCAGTACGAAATAAGTTTATTTACTTCATTTTCAACATTCTCAAGACCTTCATCACATTGAAAAATCAGTTGTTCAATAGCTTTATTTGTTATTTTGATTCCTGCCTGTGAGAACATTTTGCCGCAGAAATTCACAAGTTCTGCCGGTGTTTTATACTGAAACTCCACATAAAGTCCTTTTGATTTTGCTTTTTTTAAAAGTCCGCTTCTTCCGTCAATCTCATCTTCATTAAACACAAGACAAACATCGTCCGGAAGATTATCAATGATATCCTGCCACACCGCTTTATTTTCTTCGGAAACTGTTTTAAAAAGCTTTGAATTTTCAATGATAACAAGCTTTCGTTCCGACATTACGGGATAGCTTTCAACGGCTTCCGCCACCTGACGCGGATTTATTTTATCTGCATCAAATTTATGGATATTAAACTCTCCTGCAGGGTCATCCGCAAACTTTTTGAGTATCGCATTTTTCGCCGATCGTCTCAAATACTTTTCCTCGCCGGTAAAAACAAAAAGTCCGCACAGGTCGTCTCCCACTATTCTTTTGTGAAGTATTTCCGCATTTTCGTTTTTAGCCATACTTATCCTCACTTTATTTTCATTGTTCCGTCTTTATCTACAACAAATGTAACATTCCCATTTATATCCGTACGGAAAACATTGCAACCGTGTTCTTCAAGTCTAAAAAGAACATCTTCTGTCGGGTGTCCGTAGGAATTGTCGCCTACACTTATAACTGCATATTCCGGAACCGACCATTCAAGAAGCTTATCTGACGTTGATTTATCGCTACCATGGTGTCCGACTTTTATTACATCTGCATCAAGCACATTTTCATTTATTATCATTTCTTCTGCCGGCATCTCAACATCGCTCATAAGCAGAAAATTATTATCTTTATAGTTTATGTTCAGCACAATACTGTTATTGTTTTTAATATCATCCTCAAGCAGCGCAATGCCCGGCCAAAGCACATCAATTTTACAATCACCAAATATGAATTCATCGGTATAGTCCACGTATCTTACATTGGTATCCGCAATGCTTTTACCATACAGTACTGTTTCGGTGTGTGCAATTTTTGGAAGAACAACCTCATCCACATTTGCACCGGCAAGTACACTTTCAAGACCGCCGGAGTGGTCGGCATCAATATGAGTAACAAACACTTTATCAAGATGCGTTATGCCGTTATGTCTAAGAAAGCTTACGGCATCATATTCATTTGTTCCCGTATCCACAAGAAAGTTTTCTCCGGTTGGACAGGAAATATAAATACAGTCACCTTGTCCTACGTTGACAAACGTTATTTCAAAGGTTCCCGAAGGAATACAATTAAAGACAATTGACAAAGCAATGAGTATTCCTGCTGCCGCCGACGGCAGTTTATAAAACCTTTTGTTTTTGAAGCTTAAATATATTATACACAAAACAAACAGATATGTAAATATTAAAATTAAATCCGGCGTTTTTACCGTTACCGTTGCAAATGAAAACGATGCAAAGCCTTTTGCAACAATAATAACCGCATCTGCAAGAAGATTGAGTACTGCGGCAATAACAACTGCAAGCTGCGGAAAAATAATGCCTGCCAGAATCATGCCAAATGTTCCTATAAAAAGTATTTCGATAACCGGTACTACAACAATATTAGTAAGCATCGAAACAAGTGATATCCGGTTAAAAATGTATACTACCACCGGCAAAGTTGCCATTTGAGCACAAAGCGTTACGCCAGCTACATCTGCCACAAAACCCGGAAGAAATTTCCGGAACAATAAATTAACATATGGTGCAAGCAGGCGTATACCTATAACCGATGAAAATGACAGCAGAAATCCTACATCAAAAATCGAATAAGGATTTGCACAAAGTATAACCGATGCTGCAAGCACTGTACTTGTTATTACGTCTTCCCGACGGTCAAACAATGATGCCGCAAGTGCCAGAATTATCATGACAGATGCTCGCACTACCGATGGTGAAAGTCCGGTTATTACAGCATATATCATAACAGCTATAATTGATACGGCAGTCCTTATTTTTATTG
>JAFVVU010000025.1 GCA_017502065.1 Clostridia bacterium
AATTCCTTCAATTACCATTTTTGATGCATGAAGTGCCGCATAATCCGCAAACAAATCTTTATCTGTAAAGGAATCAAGACGCACGAGAGTTCCTTTTGTATCCATCATTTTCGCAATTTCCATTCCGCGTGCACAAATTGTCATTACATCCTGTCTTGTGATTGCCGCATCAGGATTATAACAGTTATTACCCACACCGTTAAGAACACCGAGCGCCTTACCCATAGCAATTTCTTTTGCGTAATAGTGATTCGGGTCAATATCATCAAATGTATCTGTGCTATCCGCTGTAAGACCGAGTGTGCGGATAAGGAATCCTGCAAAGTCAGCTCTTGTGATGTTTTCGCCCGGTGCAAAGCCACCGGCGATTTCGTTTATAACATCTTTCATTGCAAGAGTTTCAATTTCGGTTTTTGCCCAGTCAAATCCTGCAATGTCTGCATACATATTGTCGTTAAGAGCAGTAATATCTACGGAATTTGCCGGATTGAGTTTGTAAAGTCCTACTCCAAGAGCCGGCATTTTAAGATTGAATTTATTATCCGCAGATGTAACTGTTTTTGCAAGGTCTGTACCGTTTACAAGCGTTGCAGTATAGCCGTCAAAGCTGATTTTACCGTTATTGCTGATAAGCTTGATATCTGTATTCATCTCACCTGTTGTTACGTTCATAACAGCAAGATACATCTGTCCGTCATCGGGATCCTGCCAGATACGGTACCACACATCTTTTTCCTGCCAGTTAGCAATAAGAACCGTGTCCGGTGTTGTGAAATGTTTGAATATGATTTCTTTTTCACCACTGCTTATAATATCGCACCACTGCTGATAGCGTTCCGGAATGTCTTTCAGTGATTCGAGCACCATGTCGTGTGAGCCCGTCATTGAGAACACGCCAACCATTTTTGCACCGCCCCAGAATCCCTGATAGAACTGGTTACGGATTTCTGTGATTGACGGTCTCCAGCCACCTACGCTGAACGGTGTCATTACGGAAACGATGTTTATCGGTGTATCATTGTTATCCGCTGTTTTAAGCCATCTTGCCCTTGAATAAGTATAATCGGGAACTTCCGCCTGTGAATGCGGATACGGGTCAGTTGCAATTACATCCGCAATACGTGATGTTTTTTCCATATTCCCTCTGTTTTCAACATCAAGAATATATACCGGATGCATTGTATCATATTTTCTTATCTGAATATAGCTTTCTTCAAGATACTTCTGCATATGGTCGTAGTTGGCAATTTTGTCGGACATTCCTATTTTTAAAGTAGCCTCGTCAATTACAATCCATGCAAATATTGCAGGGTGGTTGCCCACATTTTTCAGAAGAAATTCCGCCATGTCGTTTGAGGCTCCCGGATAGCCGTTAGGTTCAAGTGCGCCAAGCTGCAGGAAGAATTTTATTCCTTCCTTTTGTCCGTCATCAAGCATCTTCTTATATTTTTTAAGTCCCTCTTCTTTGATGTCAAAATCGTGTCCCCAAACCATTGTTTTGAACACGTTAATACCATGAACTTCGCTGTCCTGCCAGAAATCATCTGCATCGCCGTAGCCAAAAATCGGATAGAAGATTTCGCCATTTTCATCAATATAGTTTCCGTTTTCGTTAATGCAGCCCGGGCGGTGTGTGCGGTATATTCTCTGTGACTGCACATCCCCTATCTGATTGCCCGATGCATCTTTATACACTGCTTCAAGAGTATATGCATAAAGCTCTTTTTCCATTGAATTTATGTTGAAGTTCCATCTTGATTCCTGTGCTGCCGGAACACTTCCGCTTTCAAGAATGTTGTCTCCGTCTTTAATTGCAAATTCAAATGTTGCATTTGGTTCAACCGGATAAGCTGTTGTATTTATTTTTGCAACGGCTGTACCGATTTCATCTTCCGTGTAGCAGAAGGTACGTGTTGAATACATTTCAAATCTGTCGCCGCCGTCTGCAATTCCGAATGAAAGGTCATCATAATATACAAGACCCTCGCCTCTCATACGAACATACATTACAAGCTTTTTTGTATCCTCGGGAATTTCAAAAACAAGCTTCATCGGATGCCATTCATTTCCTTCAGGGTCAGTATCATCCCAATTGTAATATTCTGTAGTAAATTCGCCCGTAAGTGTTGCATATGCACTTTCCGTGGAGTTATAGGTTTCTACTTTAAGGAATGCTCCTGTGCCGTAGGTATGGGATTTTTGTTTTGCCCATGCGGTAAATACATATTTCATTCCAGGAATAAAACCTTCGTTTATTGTAAGTATCTGTGAGCTGTGCGGTCCGAACTGTGCAAGATCAGAACCACGTGTATCTATTTCAATGCCGTATTCGCCGCTTCTTTTTTCTTCGGTTGTACGGGTTATTATTTCGCCCCATTTTCCTTGATAGCCTGCCCAGTAAGAAGCGCTGTTTCCGGTTCCGTCTTCAAAACCGCCGTTAAAAACAAGGTCAACCGAACCTTCGGCAATATCCGTAGCGGCTATTTTCCGGCGGTCCTGTTCAAAATACTCTTCCTGCTCTGCGGCAAGACGTTTTTCACGTTCAACCAGTTCTCTGTATGCTTCCATTGTTTTCTTGTCGCCGGTTACTTTAAGGGATACGTCATCCCAGAAGAATGTACCGCCCTGACGCATACGGAAATAAACACGGATCTGTGTTGTTCCCTCAGGAGCTGTACCCGTTGCCGAGATTTCATACCATTTGCCTTCCTGACAGTCTTTTATTTCCGCATCACTTCTGTCTAAATATGCACCGACATCATCCTGGAAAATAAGGTTGATTTCCGGATGGCTTTCCGGTGTGAGCTTTTTACCTGCATAAACCCATGCCGAGAATGTATATGTTGCTCCTACAAACCCATTATGAGTGGAAAAAGCAATTGCGCCTGTTCCTTCGGTTGTGTCTGCCGAGCATTTAAAGGACTGTCTGCCGCTTCGTGCCACTTCGTTGGATACAAGACAGTTTGTGCCCGCCGGATCCCAGAATGTTCCGCCAAGCTCGTCAAATCCTCCGTTTGATATAATTTCAATTTCTTCTTTTGCCGCTGATACATTAAGTGTGGCAAATACAAAAATTGCCGCAAGTATCAGACAAAGTAATTTTTTCAGTTTCATAAGAGTTCCTCCTCTTCATTTGCTATATTTTTATTGTATAACATTTTTTAATAAATAAATAGGAGAATCAGGAACAATATCATTATTTTTTTGCAGTTTTACTATTGACTTTTGGTTCACAAAATCGTATAATCAGGACATGGATATTAAAACAACACTAAAAAATCATCAAAAATTCAATAATTTTCCTTTTCATATCGAGAGGTTTTGTCCTACAGAGTCTATACCCCTTCATTACCACGACTGTGTTGAGCTTATTTTCGGAACCGAAGGAGTTATGCAAAATCACGTTGAAGATTTGAGCCACCAGATTGGTAAAAGCTCTTTGTTTGTGATTGGCGGACGTGCCACACATTCCATCTCTGAGCCAACAGGGTTTAAGGGATACCGCATTCTGTTTGATATGTCCCTTCTTGATGCACTTTCAGATGAGGTTAAAAATACATCGGGATACATCTCTATGTTTTTGCTTAACGACAACGGTTATATCAATTATGCATACAAATGCCGTATGTCTGCAAAAGGCAAGTATTATGAAAGAATAGCCTCTCTTATGGAAGATTTACTGTACGAATATGAAACAGAATCCTTTTTGAATACGGACTATATGCTTTCGCTTTTTCACAGCATTTGTATTCTTATTATCAAAAGTTTTCATACAAACCAGAATGATACGTCTAAAATATTTTTTGACAAGGCTATTGCCGAGCTTATAAAACATCTTAACGAAAAAACAACTGTGGATGATATTGCAAAAACCTTTGGCATGTCGGGCAGGTATTTCCGCAAGATTTTCACCCGTTGGTACGGTATATCGCCGTCACAGTTTGTAATGGATACACGTCTTCACAGAGCAAAGCTGCTTCTTTCCTGCAGTGATAAAACAATTACCGAAATTGCTTTTTCCTGCGGATTTTATGACAGCAGCCATATGCTGCGTGCATTTAAACAGTATGAAGGTATGACCCCGAAAGAATACAGAAAAAAGTCCCGCATGTGAGCAGAACTTTTTCAATCGTAAGTTTTATAAAAAATAAAGATTGCATTTTGTCAAAGCTATGGTATAATAGACATATAGGTGTTTACTTTTTGAAACAGGAGAAAAAATATGACAGATAAATTTATTGCTTTAATTCCTGCATATAAACCATCACAGCTTCTTATAGATATGCTTGAAGAAATAAAAGATACTCCGCTTACTCCCGTTGTCATTGACGACGGTAGCGGCAGTGAATTTGCTGAAATTTTCGAAAAGGCAAAAGAATATGCTCCCGTTATTGCCCATGAGGTTAATAAGGGAAAAGGGGCTGCGCTTAAGACAGGATATACATATATTAAAGAAAATTTTGCCGAAGACGTTGTTATTGTTACAATGGATTCCGACGGTCAGCACCGCACTGAAGATGCTATCCGCCTTTGTAATATGGCGATGGAAAATCCCGGTGCGCTTATTCTCGGCAGCCGCAGGCTTGCGGAAAATGTTCCGCTTCGCAGTCAGTTCGGGAATACTCTTACAAGATTTGTTTACCAGATTTCAACCGGTATCAAGGTGCACGATACACAGACAGGACTTCGTGCATTTTCCGCAAATCTTATTCCGTTTATGAATTCCATCGGCGGCGACAGATATGAATATGAAATAAACGTGCTTCTTGACTGCACAAGAGCCGATATTCCGATTATTGAAACGGAAATCCCGACGATATATCTTGACAATAACTCGGCGTCACATTTCAATCCGCTTCGCGATTCTATCAAGATATATAAAGAAATACTGAAGTTTTCGGCATCTTCTTTGTTATCATTCCTCGTGGACTATGCTCTTTATACCCTGCTTTTTATCTTTACCGGTCAACTGCAGATTTCACATATCGGGGCAAGAATTTTAAGCTCGGTATTTAACTTTACCGTAAACAAAAAGCTTGTGTTTAAAAGCAAAGGCAACACTGCAAAATCGGCATCCGGTTATTTTGCACTTGTTGCTGTTATAATTGTTTTAAGTACTTTTGTGCTGAGCTTTTTCGTAAATGTATGCGGTATAAACGAATTTGCTGCAAAAATACTTACAGAACTTATTTTCTTTGTGTTTAGTTGGTTTGCTCAGCATTTTGTGGTATTTAAAAAGAAAAAATAATATAAAAAAGCCTGTTCAAAAAGAACAGGCTTTTTTTATTAATCTTTTATCCTAAATAGAAATCCATTGCAAGCATTAAGCAGAAGCCGATGAGAAGTGCATAGGTTGCTCCTCTTTCGCTTCCGTGAGCGTGGGTTTCGGGAATCATTTCATCGCTTATTACGTAAAGCATTGTGCCGCCGGCAAATGCAAGCGCAAACGGAAGCACCACTGTTGAAATGCTTACCGCAAAATATCCTATAAATGTTCCTATAATCTCTACTATTCCCGTCATTGCCGCTATTAAAAATATACGTCCGCTTTTCATTCCGGTTGCATACATTGGTGCAATTATTACCATACCTTCAGGAATGTTCTGCAGGGCAATACCTGCAGCAATTGTAAGTGCCTGAGCTGTGTTTCCTGTTCCGAATCCCACCCCTGCCGCAATTCCTTCCGGCAGGTTATGAATTGCAATTGCCATTACAAACAGCATTACTTTATTCATTTTTGCACTTTGTTCAGGATGAAGCTCCTGCTCAGCACCTGTTATACTGTGAAGATGCGGCGTAAGCTTGTGAATCACGTTAAGCACAAGTGCACCGCAGATTATGCCTATTGTTGTAACAAGAACCGACCCGCTGTGTTCAAGCGACGGAAGAACAAGTCCGCACACCGCCGCCGAAAGCATAACTCCTGCCGCAAAGCTAAGAACTATATCGCTGAATTTATGTGAAATTTGTTTAAATAAAAATCCTATTATTGCACCGATTACTGTTGCGCCGCCAACACCCAGTGCCGTTAAAATTACAATGTTCATACATATTCTTCCTTCCATTTGTATATACTTTATTTTAACACATATTTTTATACTGCGCAAGTATATAAAATATTGACACACTTTTTTTTTAATGCTATAATTGATATATCATCAATTTTGGTAAGGAGGACATTAAAATGGAATTAAAAGGTTCAAAAACCGAACAGAATTTAAGAGAAGCTTTTGCAGGTGAAAGTCAGGCAAGAAATAAATACACCTACTTTGCATCTGTGGCTAAAAAAGAAGGTTATCAGCAGATTTCCGCTATTTTTGAACAAACTGCAAACAACGAAAAAGAACACGCTAAACTTTGGTTTAAAGCACTTGGCGAGCTTGGCGATACATCCGCTAACCTGCTTGCTGCTGCCGAAGGCGAAAATTATGAATGGACAGACATGTACGACCGTTTTGCAAAAGACGCTGAAGAAGAGGGCTTTACCGCTCTTGCAGCTCAGTTCAGAATGGTTGCCGCAATTGAAAAAACTCACGAAGAAAGATATCGCAAATTACTTAATAATGTTGATATGCAGGCTGTATTTGAAAAAGCCGAAGAAACAATGTGGGAATGCCGCAACTGCGGACATCTTGTAATGGGCAAAAAAGCTCCGCTCGTTTGTCCTGTATGTGCTCATCCGCAGGCTTACTTTGAAGTAAGAAAAGAAAACTATTAATCTTTTAAAATTTAAAGCCCCGTCGGTTTCGACGGGGCTTTTCTTTGTATCAGGTTATTTTATGATTCTGTCCATAATAACAGCTGCTTCCGCACGTGTTGTATTTCCGAGCGGATTGATTGTCATATCAGGATTTCCTGTAACAATTTTTGAGCTTACCATTGCTCCGATATCTTCAAATGCATAATCGGCAATAAGTCCTGTATCAGTAAATCTTGCAAGAATTGCTGCTGCATCTGCATTGTACAGTTTATTTACCATACGAAGTCCTCTTGCACAGATTACCATAAGGTCCTGACGTGAAATCGGTTCTTCATGATTGTAAACATTTCCGCCTGTTCCTTTAAGGATACCAAGTGCCTTACCGATTGCAACTTCTTTTGCATATTCTGCGTTCGGATCAACATCTGCAAACTGTTCTGCAGCATCTGCTGTAAGGCCAAGTGATCTTATAAGGTACATTGCAAAATCACCACGTGTAATGTTCTGACCCGGTGCATAAATGTTTGCACCTTTGCTGTTTGCAATTTTGTTCTTTGCAATGTTTTCTATTGCATCAGCTGCCCATTCAAAACCTGCAAGGTCGTTGAAAATCGGAAGTGAAACTGCGCTGAAATCAACAGCATTGTTCGGGTAAATCTGATACATTGAAATCTGAGCCGGTTTTAATGTGAGATTGAATGTGGAATTGTCGGAAATAACATACTGTTCTGTGTTACCGTTAACAAGTTTAGCAGTAAATCCGTTTATTTCGACCAATCCGTTTGTACTTTTAAGGTTAAAGCTTGCTTCTGTATTTGAACCGTTGTTAGCATGTTCTTTAACAACAAGATACATTTTGCCGTCTTTTGTAACCCAACTTCTGTGCCAGAAATCGTTACCCATATATTCATCAAATACAGGTGAATTCTTTCTTACAAAGTGGTCAAACATCTGTGCGCGCTCGCCGCTTTCGTGAGATTTTTTAAGCGTTTCAATCACTGCCTGAGTTCTTTCATCGTTGGTGTAGTAACCGTAGCCGTCTGCTCCTGCCCAGATTGTCATATAGTTCTGCATACGCAACCCGTCATCTGTTGGGAAATAGGGAGCATACCAATCGTGTGCGTAACCAAGGTTCCATACTTCTTTTTCAGTGTGGAGAGCGTTCATAGCACGCTGTGTAATCTGGTATGTCCATGTTGTTTCATTATTAGCTTTCGGGTATGGGTCAATTGCTACAATATCTGCCAGACGGAAACCTTCTTCGTAAGCAGTTGGAGTTCCTGATGTTCCTTCACAAACAAATGTAGGATGGTGCGGGTCAATATCTCTTACAACCTTGTAACCGTCTTCTACATATTCAATAATTTCTTTGTGTGTCTGAGCTTCACGTCCCGGAAGGAACTGATAAGAAGGTTCGTCACAAAGCATCCACGCAAGAAGTGCCGGATGGTCTTTAAATGCATTAACAAGAATTTTTGTTGTCGGAATCTGGAACGGATGACCTGCAGAATTTCCATAAAGCTGATACAGCACTTTTAAACCGTATTTATCTGCTTCGTCCATAAGCTTTCTGAAGGCGTCTATGTTTCCGACAGTATCTGAACGTATGTCATCAATACGGATAACGGTTATACCTGCTGCCGCATAATCAGCAAAATGCTGTGATTTTGCACCGTAAAGCATAATCGGATCAAGCGGTTTGCCGTCAACAATGAATCTACCCTGTTCGTCAAGCATTGTCGGTCTGTTATAACGGAAAATTCTTCTTGGCTCGCTTTCCGTAATAACTGTGCCGTCAGCTTTTTTGTAAGCTGCTGAAATTGTGTAAGCCTTTCCGTGTTCAGCAAGTGTCATTGTCGGGAAGGTCCAGCGGATAGATGCCGCTGCAGGAACAGCTTCCTGAAGGATAACAGTGTCACCGTCTTTAATTGTATATTCAACTATGCTTCCTGCTTCAATAGGATGATTGAAGTTGTCTATAGTGGTTGTTGTTGCAATATTTTCAACTTCAGTGTAGTTAAAGGTTGCATCGGCATAGAACTGCATTACTGTGCTTGAACCTGCAACACCGAATTCAACATCGTCATAATAAACCACACCATTACCTGTGCTTGTGCGCAGATAGAATTTGAAAGCAGTTATGTGCGGTGCAATTTTGAAGGTCATACAAATTCTGTGCCATTCAGCGTCATTAAATTTGTAGTTACTTGACTCAATTTCTTCTTCAAGAGCAGCAGAGTTATCTACGCCGCCACTGCTGTATAATTCGGCTTTCATAAACACGGCATTACCGTATTCAAGATGCTCAGCCTTAACCCATGCGGAAAGCATATATGTTGCGTTCGGGTCAAAGTTGTCGCGGATAGTCTGTGAAACCCACGGGTTATATGTTGCCGGAGTGGAAAGAATTTTTGCACTGTAGCTTCCGCTGTGGGCTTCTGCATCGGTAATGGAAATAACAGGACCCCACTGACCTTTGAAAGGATTCCAGCTTGCTTCAGCTTCTTCAAAGCCGGGGTTCGGAATCATGTTAACAGCACCCGGTGCAAGCTGAATTGCAGCAGTTTTTGCCTGTTCTTCAGCAAGAAGCTTGTTTGAATACTCCCACTGCTTGGCAGCATTGTCACGTTTAGCTGAAATAACTTCATAGTTTTCTTTGGTTGTTGCGCCTGTAAAAGTTACATCGTCCCAGACAATGTCGCCACCGCAGTCCATACGGAGATGTATTCTTACATATGTAGCGTCTTCGGGAGCAATACCTGCTATGGTGCATTTTTCCCATTTCTTTAATTCAGTTCCTTCAAAGCATCCAAATACGGAAGCTGAATTTATAATTCCTACAGTGTTCCAGAATTCTATTTTAAGACATCCGCCTTTGTCATCATCTAAATCAAGCAATTCATTTATATACAAATATGCAGAAAGTGTATAAGTTTCACCGGGAATAATCCCTTCAATTTACTGATGGTAAATGAGTTGTTCTGTGCTGGACTTTTACTGAAGGGCCTTTTCACCGCCGTGTACCGGATCAAGTGAAAGGTTACCATGTCCTGCCCATCCGGTAAACGAAGTTCCGAGAAGCTCGAAATCACCGTTAATAAGCAGGTTGCCTTTTGCAAGGTCATCCTTTGCGGCAAGTGCCGTAAATCCACCGAAAAGGCTGCACATTGTAGCTACAATAAGAACTACAGATAAAAGTTTTCTAAGTTTCATAACGTTACCTCCTCATATGTTTTTCTATATTTCTATTTTACAACATTTCACGAAAAATAAATAGTACCTCAAGGAACAAGGATATTAAAATTTTTGTCGTTTTGCCTTGATTTTACGGGTTTTAAAATTGTACAATCAGGAAATTATGCAAAAACCGCCTGTTTTTCTTTTCTTGCTTGTACTGCAAAAAGAGCACAAAAAAGGAGCTGCAAAGCAACTCCTTTTTATATATTTCGTATTAAGCTTTAGTTTTAATCTGACCCTTGTAAATGATTCTGTACATCATTACAGCCGCTTCAGCTCTTGTTGTGTTACCGAGCGGATTGATTGTCTGATCCGGATTTCCTTTTACAACGCCTTCAATTACCATTTTGGATGCATGAAGTGCTGCATAATCCGCAAACAAATCACTGTCTGTAAAGCTGCTTAATCTTACAAGTGAGCCTGTTGTATCAAGTGTGCCTGCAATTTCCATACCGCGTGCACAGATTGTCATTACGTCCTGACGAGAAATTGCTTCGTTCGGGTTGTAGAGGTTATTACCTACACCGGTTAAAATTCCAAGTGCTTTACCCATTGCAATTTCTTTTGCATAGTAGTGGTTCGGGTCAATATCATCAAATGTTGAGCTTGCATCTGCAGTAAGTCCGAGTGAGCGGATAAGGAAGCCTGCAAAGTCTGCTCTTGTGATGTTTTCGCCCGGTGCAAATGCGCCGCCAACTGCATTTGCAATATCTTTCATTGCAAGAGTTTCAATTTCTTTTTTTGCCCAGTCATATCCTGCAATGTCTGCATATACATCTTCTGAAAGCTTGCTGAGGTCAAGTTCATTGTTTGGTGTAAGTTTATAAAGTCCTACGCCGATACTTGGCATTTTTACTGTAAATGTATTATCGGAAGATGAAAGTGTTTTCGGCATATCTGCGCCGTTTACAAGCTCAGCTGTATATCCGTCAACCGATACTTTACCGTTGTTGGATACAAGCTTGCCTGTTGCTTCAAGCTCTGCTGCAGTCATATTCATAAGAAGAAGATAGTCCTGACCGTTTTTGTCCTGCCAGATACGATACCACACATCATTTTCCTGCCAGGAAGCAATAAGTGTTGTGTTTGGTGTTGTGAAGTGTTCAAATGCAATTTCCTGCTCGCCCGTGTTGTAGAATTTACAAAGTTCTTCGTATCTTTCCGAGTCATCTTTGATTGATTCAAGTGTCATATCGGATGCACCTGTAAGTGAGAAGAATCCGAGCATTTTTGCGCCGCCCCAGAAGCTTTGATAATACTGATGACGGATTGCAGTTGGAGACGGTCTCCAGCCGTCTTTGAACGGTGTCATCTGTACGATTACTGCATTAGGTGTCTGGAAGTTGTTACCTACGGTTGACCAGCGTGCACGAATATATGAATATCCCGGAACTGCGCTTTCTTCTCCCGGATACGGGTCAGTTGCGAAGATATCACCGATACGTGATGAACGTTCCATCCAGCGTCTTTCTCCTGTGTCAAGGAGGTAAATCGGGTTAACAGTATCCTTTGATCTTACCTGAATATAGCTCTGTTCAAGCCAGTATTCCATATAATCATAGGTTTTGATTTTTGCGGTATTTTTAATTTTAAGTGAAACCTCGTCAATGAGGAAGTATGCAAAGATTGCTGGATGATTTGCACATTTATCAAGGAAAGTTTCCATCATTTTCTGTGATTTACTTGGGTATGCATTAGGCTCCGTTCCGGCAAACTGAATACAGAATTTAACGCCTTCTTTAAGACCGTCATCAAGCATCTGTTTCATTTTCTTCATGCCTTCATCAATTTTGTCGAAGTCGTGGCCGCCGACCATTGATTTGAATACGTTGATACCATGGATTTCACTTTCCTGCCAGAAATCATCACCTTCACCGTAACCGATTACGGGGTAGAAAATTTCACCATTTTCATCAATATAGTTACCATTTTCGTTAAGAGATGTCGGGCGGTGTGTTTTATATACACGTTTTGTAACGCTGTCTCCAATCGGGTTACCTGCCGCATCTTTATATGTAGCTTCAAGTGTATATGCCACAAGTTCTTCCGGCATTTTATTTACATCAAAATCCCATGTAACTGTTGCTGCAGTTGGAAGAGTTGCGCTGTCAAGAACGGTGTCTCCGTCTTTAAGTGCAAATTCCATTGTAGAGTTCGGTACAATTGCAAAGCCTGCTGTGTTAAGCTCTGCAACTGCTGTTCCTGTACCGGCTTCAACGTAGTTGAATGTACGTGTTGCATACATATCAAAACGTGTGCCACCGTCTGCAAGACCGAAAGATACGTCATCATAATATACAACACCTTCGCCCCTCATTCTAAGAAGGAAAGTGAGCATTTTTGTTTCTTCTTCAACTTCAAGAAGAACTTTAATCGGATGCCACTCATCACCGTTCGGGTCTTCTTCATCCCATGTATAATATCCTGTACTTGCAGTTGCAAGCATTGTGTTAAGCGCATTATAACGCGCGCTGTACGGTTCTATTTTAAGGAATGCACCGCCGCCACGGCTGTACTGTTTTACCTTTACCCATGCAGTAAATACATACTGCTGACCGGGGATAAGTCCGTTTTCAATGAATATCTGCTGATTTATAAACGGACCGTATGCTGCATTTGCATTTCCTCTTGTATCAATTTTTACACTGTACTCGCCTGTGCGGGCTTCTTCATTTGTTCTTGTGGTTACTTCACCCCAGTTGCTCTGATAACCTGTCCAGCTTTTTGCATTAAGTTCTCCGCCTTCTTCAAAGCTGCCGTTTGTAATACAGTTTGTGCCTTCAATCATTTCTGTGTTCATTGCTTTTGCAGTCTGTGCATCAAGAGAAGCATTTGCTTCATCAAGAAGGCGCTGTTCAAGGTCCATTTTTTCCTGGTATGCTTGCATTGTCTTTTTGTCGCCTGTTACTTTGATTGAAGCATCATCCCAGTAATATGTACCGCCCTGGTTCATACGAGCCTGCATTCTGAGGTATGTAGAACCTGCAGGAGCTATGCCCTCAACCTTGATGTCATACCATTTGCCTTCCTGAACACCTTCAACCTTTTCATCAACACGAAGAAGATATCCGTCGTCATTTCCGAAAATCATATTGATATGCGGATAACTGTCCGCTGTGAGCTTTTTAGCTACGTATATTGATGCTGTAAATGTGTAGGTTGCACCCTCAAAAGGTTCAAACGTAGCTACGCCAACAACACCTGTTCCTTCGGACACGTCTTTTGTCATTTTGTAAGAATATTTTCCGTTTTTTGCAAATTCGTCGGATACTCCGCAACCTGCATTACCGCCGGTGTCCCATGTGGCAAGCTCATAGCTTTCACAGTTACCACCGGGGAAAATTTCAACAAACTCTTTTTCTGCCGCACTTACTCCTACTGTTGCCAATACCATTACAGAAGAAAGAATCAAGCAAAGTAATTTTTTAAGTTTCATAAAAGTTTCCTCCTCTTTAGGTTTTTTGCTAATTTAATTATATCACGAATTAAATATCCACTCAAGTAAAAAACGAACATATTTTTCAGTTTTTATTGACAATTATGGTATTTTTTTGGTACAATATTAACATGATTAAAAATTTTAAGCTTTCAGAACACACAAAATTTAACAGACTTCCTTTTGCTATCGAGAAGTATTCCGGCTATTGTCCAAGCGAAATGCATACCCACGACTGTGTGGATATTACATTTAATATAAAAGGAACCATGCTTGCCAGCGTTGGTGATATGACGCTTGATTTTTACGAAGGGTGTATTATGGCGGTAAGCGGCAACGTGCCCCACGGATTTGCTCAAACAAAGGATTGCGAGGGATACAGCATTATGTTTGACCCGTTTATTGTCGAAAGCCGCAACCCGAAAATTAAAGAATCACCCGGGTATCACAGTATGATTACCTTAAGCTCGCTCCCTGTGGATAACAGTCCGTTCTACAGTTCTGCCGAACTGCGCGAGCCATATTTTTCGCAGCTTAAAGAGCTTGCAGAAAGACTTATGTATGAGTATGAGCAGGCGGATGAATATTCTCCGTCCGTAATCACAGGGCTTTTATACTCTTTTGTTGTAACCTTTGTGCGTCAGTTTGAACAGAGCAATGCCGCCAAAGCACTGGACAGAAATATTTTACATTTAAGTTCCGAAATCATGCAGCGTAATGTGGCAAACAAAATTTCCATTAAAGAAATTGCAGCAGCATGTAATATTTCTGAACAGCATCTGCACCGTATTTACAGAAAGGTGCGAAATAAGACTCCGCTACAGATACTTACTGATTTGCGTATGCAAAAGGCGCAGTATCTGCTTGTTACAACCTCGCTTTCCCTTTCAAAAATTGCAGATAAGTGCGGATTTTACGATTCTTCTCATATGAATAAGGTGTTTCGCAAAAATTGCGGTATGCTTCCGGCACAGTACCGGAAAGAAAATTTGCAGGAATAATATTTACAATACGGTAATTTTGCTATATAATATACTAATGACAGATTATTTTGGGAGATGAAGCAATGTCAGTTCTTCAGTCGGTTTCTTCACCGGAAGATTTAAAAAAACTTACAGCTTGCGAGCTTGAACGTTATTGCTACGAAGCTCGTGAGTTTCTTATAAATACCGTTTCCGAAACAGGCGGTCATCTTGCATCCAATTTAGGTGTTGTGGAGCTTACATGCGCACTGCACTACGTATTTAACTGTCCTGAGGACAAGTTTGTATGGGATGTGGGGCATCAGGCATATGTTCATAAAATGATTACCGGAAGACTGGATTATTTTTCTTCACTCCGCTCTATCGGCGGACTTGCCGGATTTCCAAAAACCACCGAAAGTGAGTGCGACAGTTTTAATACCGGTCATTCATCTACTGCTATTTCGGCGGCACTTGGTATTGCCCGTGCACGCGATTTAAACGGTGAAAGCTTTAATGTTATCAGCATAATCGGCGATGGTGCGCTTACCGGTGGTATGGCATTTGAAGCCCTTGCCGATGCAGGACAGTCCAATAACAGAATGATTGTTATTGTCAATGACAATGAAATGTCCATTTCAAAAAATGTTGGCGGCATTTCAAATCATCTTTCAAACCTGCGTACAGGT
>JAFVVU010000226.1 GCA_017502065.1 Clostridia bacterium
AAAATTTTATCAGATAGAACAGCTTGCAGAAGCTATTGATGGCACGGATGTTGTTATTGGTGGTGTGAGTAGTTTTGGAGTAGAATGGTTTGCAGACAATGTGCTTCCGGTAATTCCAGAAGGTGTTCCGGTTCTGACAGTTACCAAAGGGCTGATGGATACAGATGATGGTAAGCTTTTGACATATCCTGATGTATGGAGAAAAAAGCTCAATTCGATCGGTAAAAACCTCTCACTCAATGCAATCGGAGGTCCATGTACAAGTTATGAACTTGTGGCACACGACCAGACAGAGGTTGCTTTTTGCGGTGATGACATTAAAACCCTTACGTATCTTAAAGAACTTATGCAGACTGATTATTACCATATAAGCATCACAACCGATGTTACAGGTATAGAAAGTGCAGTTGCACTGAAAAACGGTTATGCACTTGGTATTGCTATCACAATCGGACTTAATCAGAAAAACTTTGGAAATGATGAACTTCATTTTAACTCTCAGGCGGCAGTATTTGGTCAGGCAACGAAGGAAATGTATAAATTGCTTGAGTTACAGAATGCTTTAACGCTTGACAATCTCTGTGTCGGTGTAGGGGACCTTTATGTTACGGTTTATGGCGGTCGCACACGTCTTGTCGGCATTCTTTTAGGCAAGGGGCTTAATATTGACGAAGCAAAGGCTGAATTAAACGGAGTAACTTTAGAATCTTTAGTTGTTGCTGAGAGAGTTGCAAGAGCAGTTAGGGTAAATATCAAAAAAGGTATTTTGAATAAAGAAGATTTTCCGCTTTTACTTCATATTGATGAAATAATAAGCGATAAAAAAGAAGTAAATATTCCGTGGGAGAAATTCACGTTTGTAAAAGAGGTCTAAAAGATGGGAAAAAGCATTCGATACACCAAGGAAATACCGTATTACGGACATTTTGATGTTGTTGTTTTGGGAGGCGGACCTTCCGGGGTGTGTGCAGCTATAGAAGCTGCTCTGTTAAAAAAGAATGTATTGCTTGTTGAGTCAACCGGAATGCTTGGCGGTATGGCAACATCGGGTTTGGTAGGTCCTTTTATGACATGCTATGACCGGGATGGCAATATTCCTGTGGTTGGAGGGCTTTTTAGAAAAATAGTTGATAAATTGTCAGAATATAACGCGGTATATAAGCCTGAAGAACTCGATTCACCAAGTATATATACATCATTTATTGAAAGATATCACCGTCACGTTACTGCATTTGATTCATTTACATTACAGCTTGTTCTTGACAAAATGACACAGAATGCGGGGGCTGATGTTATGCTGTACACTCGCTTTGCGGACTGTATCTGCGAAAACGGCAAAATACAGAAAGTCATTCTTTCGGCACTTGAAGGACTCGTTGCAGTTGATGCTGAAATTTATCTTGATTGTACGGGGAATGCCGATGTTGCAGCTGCTGCGGGAGTATATACTTATAAGGGTGACGAACAAAGCGGTGTGCCACAACCTGCTACGTTGATGTTTGAAGTAAGCGATGTTCAGGATGAAGGATTTATGTCAAGAAGCGCAAGACCTGACGGTCCAGTCAAAGCGTACAAAACTCCTGTAGAAGGAAAGTACAAGGTTAATCATTATCGCGTATTTGATGTGGATGCAACTAACTCAGAGAGTATGACGAACGCGCATATAAAAGCACGAGAACAGGTTTTAGATGCCTATAAAGTGCTTTGCAATCAGACACAAGGGTTTGAAAATGCGAAAATTGCACAGGTTGCACCGGTTCTCGGAGTGCGCGAAAGCCGTCATATTGCAGGAAAATACAAAATTACGGTTGATGATATTGTAAACGGAACAAAATTCAGCGACCGCATAGCAACCTATGGATATGGAATGGATGTTCATCCCAGAAACGAGAAGGAATCCGGTAATTTCAAAATTGAAGTTGCAGAAAGATACTATATCCCTTACAGAAGTCTTATTCCGGAGGGGTGTGATAATTTAATCGTCGCGGGCAAAACAATCTCCTGTGAATCGCAGGCGGCGGGTGGCCTCCGCTGTATGCCCTGTGCAATGGCAATGGGGCAGGCGGCAGGCGTTGCTGCTGCATTGGCTGTAACCAACGGTTGTACACCGGAAAACATCAATATTGATAAGCTGCAGACGATTCTCAGAGAAAAAGGTGCAATTTTAGACTGATTACATATAGTATCTTTGATGTTATAGCAGATTTGTTTTTTTATTGACGGCTTTCTGTATTGAGCTTGTTCGACGGCACGTTTTACAGCTAAATGTGCGCGGCTGTTAACTGGAACAACGACGACCGCGTCCGGTGCATGCGGAATAAATGCAATAAAGCATTTATGCAGCGAGGGTAGCAAAAGAAGAAAATCAAACAAGATTTTCCTTTTGATACCGA
>JAFVVU010000227.1 GCA_017502065.1 Clostridia bacterium
ATCAACACCGTAAAACGCGCCTATGAGTTTGCAAAAGCGGCTCACGAAGGACAAAAGCGTGTTTCCGGCGAGGATTATATATGCCATCCGCTTGAAGTTGCTGAAATAATAACCGTTATGCTTCTTGATTGCGACACTATTGCCGCAGGGATTCTGCATGACGTAGTTGAAGATACCGACACTACCCACGATGATATTGCGGCGGAGTTCGGCACCGAAATTGCCGATATGGTTGAAGGCGTAACAAAACTTGGTAAAATCAAGTTTCTTTCGCAGGAAGAAGCACAAGTTGAAAACCTGCGCAAAATGTTTATGGCAACCGCAAAAGACCTTCGTGTTATTCTTATAAAGCTTGCTGACCGACTTCATAATATGCGCACAATCGAGGTTATGCCCGATCATAAACGCCGTCAGAAAGCAAAAGAAACAATTGAGGTTTTTGCTCCTATTGCCCACCGTCTCGGTATGTTCAGAATAAAGGTTGAGCTTGAAGACCTTTCACTTAAATATCTTGACCCGGTTTCATACAAAGAAATTGAAGAAGCTCTTGATGAAAAAATGAAAAACAACAGCTATTTCATTGAAAAAATCATCAGCTCCGTTTCATATAAGCTTGATGAAATCGGCGTTAAAGGAAAAATAAACGGCAGGGTAAAACACCCGTACAGTATATATAAAAAGACGTATATGCAGGGCAAGCTCCTTGATGAAATTTACGATATTTTTGCCGTTCGCGTGATTGTTGACAGCGTAAGAGAATGTTATGCTGTGCTTGGTGCAATCCACGATTTATACAAACCTATCCCCGGCAGAATCAAGGATTATATTGCAATGCCCAAGCCTAATATGTACCAGTCACTTCACACAACGGTTATCGGCACAGAGGGCGTACCTTTTGAAATACAGATACGTACCGCTGAGATGCATAAAATTGCTGAATACGGTATCGCGGCGCATTGGAAATATAAATCCGGCATTGCGGACGGCGGCAAAGACGAAAGTAAATTCACCTGGCTTCGTCAGATGCTTGAGCTTCAGGGCGATATTACTGACGACGAAGAGTTTATGCGTGCATTCAAAACCGATATGTTTACCGATTCGGTATTTGTGTTCACTCCGAAAGGCGACGTTATTTCCCTTCCGGCAGGCAGCTGCCCGATTGACTTTGCATATGCAATTCACAGTGCAATCGGTTCGCAGATGATGGGTGCAAAAATCAACGGACGTCTTGTTCCGCTGTATTATAAACTGCAAAACGGCGATATTGTACAGATAATAACCTCAAGCTCTGTTCACGGTCCAAGCCGTGACTGGCTTAAAATTGTTAAAACCTCAAGTGCACGAAGTAAAATCAATCAGTGGTTCAAACGTGAACGTCGTGAAGAAAACATCATAAGAGGTAAAGACCTCTTTGAAAAAGAAATCAAAAAATCGGGTTATTCCTATCATCAGTTATATGATGAAGAAATAATAAAAAAAGAAATACAGCGTCATACATTCCAGACAATTGACGATTTGTATGCCGCAATCGGTTACGGGGCAGTTCCCGTCAGATCAATTGTTAATAAACTGCGCGAGGCATACCGCAAATCGCTTGAAGAAATGCCTTCTTCCGAATCAGGCGGTGTTTCCAAATATCATACCTCCAGCAATGGTATTATTGTTGAGGGTATAGAAAACTGTCTTGTTCGTCTTTCACGTTGCTGCAGTCCTGTTCCGGGCGATAAAATCATTGGTTATATCACCCGCGGCAGAGGTGTTTCCGTACACCGCGTGGACTGTGTAAACGTAAAGAACAACTTTATCGGGCAGGGCGAAAGCGACAGACTTATTGAAGTTAAATGGGAATCTTCTCAGCCGTCTGCTTCGTATATGGCAGAGCTTACTGTTCTTGCAGACGACCGTAATGGTCTGTTGCTTGACCTTATGAGCGTGCTTTCCAACCTGAAAATAGCAACACACAACTTCAATGCACGTACAGGAAAGGATTTTGATGCAACCATTACAATTATGGTGGAAATCCATTCTTCCCAACAGCTTGAAGAAGTAATTCGTAAAATGATGGGCGTGGCCGGAGTTGTTTCCGTATCACGTACAATGCAATAAAAAGCTGCCACCGGGTAGCAGATGCAAGAAAAAAGGCATCTATGGCATATCGTTAGGTCTTAGAAGATATGCTGTAGATGCTTTATACGTTTAAGGAGAAAAATATGAAACCAATTTACTATATAAAATCAACATTTAAAACACTTACAAAATTTGAACTCATTTTGTGGCTTTGCTCTGTTGCGGCTTCCCTCGGTTCAATATTCGTTTCTGGAAGTGGCGGCGTCTTTTCTGCGATTGCCTCGGTTATAGGGGCAACCTGCCTTATTTTTGCCGCAAAAGGCAACGTGATAAGTCAGGTACTTTCAATTATTTTTGCCCTTATGTACAGTATTGTTTCGCTTACCTTCAGATACTGGGGCGAAATGATAACTTACGCGTGTATGACTCTTCCTATGGCGGTATGGTCGCTTATTACATGGCTTAAGAATCCATATAATGAAAGCGAAGTAAAGGTAAATGCCATCAGCCGCAAAGAAACCCTGTTTATGTTTATTCTCTCTGCTGTTGTTACACTTATATTTTATTTTGTGCTTGCAGGGTTAAATACTCCCAACCTTGCAATGAGCACTTTTTCAATAGCAACCAGTTTTCTTGCATGCTATCTTGTTGCACGCCGCAATGAATTTTATGCTCTTGCATATGCCGCAAACGATATCGTGCTTATTTCCCTATGGATTATGGCAAGTGCCGAAAATCCGTCTTATATTCCAATGATAATATGTTTTGTGATGTTCCTTATAAATGATATTTACGGATTTATTAACTGGCGTAAAATGAAATTACGTCAGATGTAACACACACCCTTACTCACTCATATAATAGTTATCAGGAAAAGAAATATGGGGTGAGGTTATGGATTTTCTATACCCCCTGTCCAGACTTTCTGTAAACAAAAGCGCAACTGTGCACAGCCTTATATGCGGTGGAGAAATGCGCCGCCGTCTGCAGGATATCGGCATAACCGCCGGCACAAAAATACAATGCTTGCAGAAAAGTCCGTATGGGGATATGACAGCATATCTTATTCGTGGAGCCGTTATTGCGCTTCGCTCTGAGGATGCAGAAAATGTATTGGTATGTAATTAAATATACACGCCCGAATTTATGAATTCGGGCGTTTTTTTAAGGATGTGATTATATGGGACTTACAAACTCTTCAACAGGAATTAACTCTATAGGAGCAGATTTGCACATAATAAAAAAGCACCCCGGCGATATTACCGTGGCTCTTGCAGGAAATCCAAATGTGGGTAAAAGCACCATTTTCAATAAGCTTACGGGTATGCATCAGCATACGGGGAACTGGCCCGGAAAAACTGTTACAAATGCCGTCGGTACCTGCAGTTCGGGATGTACCAACTTTATTTTTGCCGATATCCCCGGAACATACTCTCTTATCCCCCATTCAGCTGAGGAGGAAACTGCCCGTGATTTCATTTGTTTTGGCGAGCCGGATGCTGTTGTCATTGTATGTGATGCCTGTACGCTTGAAAGAAACCTTAACCTTGTACTGCAGACACTTGAACTGCACCCTCGCAGTATCGTTTGTGTAAATCTTATGGACGAAGCCGCAAAAAAAGGGATTACCCTCGACCTTGCCGCTCTTTCAGAAAGGCTTGGGGTTCCGGTTGTACCAACCTCGGCACGTAGTGGGCGCGGCGTTAATAAACTGCTTCGGGCAATAGAATCTGCTGTCCGCTGTGATTCATCTGCACTTGAAATCAAATATCCCGACATTATTGAAGAAGCCGTATCCATTGTACAAACGGCAATTGAGAGCCGTGCCGGCACAAAAATAAACCCACGCTGGCTTGCTCTTCGTTTGCTCGGGAATGACACTTCTCTTATCAGGTCATATAATTCATACATAAAATTTAGTATCACGGAAGATGCGGCAGTAAAAGCGGCACTTGAAAAAGCAGGTGCTATTCTTAAAGAAAATGGAATAACTGAAGAGCGGTTCAGCGATATTATTGTTTCATCCATTGTTGATACCGCCGAAGATATATGCAAAACTGTGGTTTCGTATTCAAACCCGTCTTACAACGCGCGCGACCGGAAAATAGACAAAATACTGACCGGTAAATACACTGCATTTCCTGTTATGCTTATAATGCTTGGCGTTATTTTCTGGATTACCATAACCGGCGCAAACTATCCCTCCGAGCTTCTTTCGGATTTGCTGATGGGTGCAGAAAGCTATATTTTCAGTTTCCTTTCGCTCCTTAAAATCCCACCTGCCATATGTAATATGCTTTGCTCCGGCGTGTACCGCACACTTGCCTGGATTGTATCCGTAATGCTGCCGCCAATGGCAATATTCTTTCCTCTTTTCACCTTGCTTGAGGATTTAGGGCTTCTGCCGCGCATTGCCTTTAATCTTGATAAATATTTCAAAAAATGCTGTGCCTGCGGAAAACAGGCGCTTACAATGTGTATGGGATTCGGTTGCAATGCCGCAGGTGTTGTGGGATGCCGCATTATAGATTCTCCGCGTGAGCGCCTTATTGCAATGATAACCAATTCATTCGTACCATGTAACGGCAGGTTTCCTATTCTTATTGCAATAATTACAATGTTTTTCAGCGGAAACAATCTTTACTCAAGCCTGATACTGCTTGCAGTAATTGTAACAGGAATACTGCTGACGTTTCTGGTGTCGTTCATGCTTTCAAAAACCATCCTGAAGGGTCAGCCGTCATCCTTTACGCTTGAACTGCCACCGTTCCGGCGTCCGCAGATTGGCAGCGTAATTGTCCGTTCTCTGCTTGACCGCACAATTTTTGTTCTTGGCAGAGCTGTGATGGTTGCCGCACCGGCAGGACTTATAATATGGCTTCTTGCAAACGTATCCGTTGGCGGAATGTCAATACTTTCTCACATTCATACATTTCTTGATCTGTTTGGCAGACTGCTTGGAATGGATGGCGTGATTCTGCTTGCATTCATACTTGGTATGCCCGCAAACGAAATTGTTATTCCGATTATAATGATGTCTTATATGGCAACGGGCACGCTTTCGCCGTTTGAGAATTTAATTGAACTTAAAAGCATGCTTGTCGCAAACGGCTGGACGTGGGTAACCGCCGTTTCCACAATGCTGTTTACACTTGTTCACTGGCCGTGCACAACCACACTTTTATCCGTTAAAAAAGAAACCGGCAGTTTCAAATGGACAGTTGCCGCATTTGCAATTCCTACCATCCTTGGCTTTTTGATTTGTTTCCTTTTTGCAAGTATAGCCCGTTTGTTTTAAGGATATACTAACGCAAAAAGGAGATGGTTAATTTGGCAAATGAAGATACAGCAAATATGCTTAAGGAATGTAATGCCGGAGTGAAAATGGGTGTTGATTCGATAGCCGATGTTCTCGGTGATGTAAATGATACAAAACTAAAAGAAATTCTTACAAACAATAAGGAAGAACATCAGAAAATCGGAAGTGAGCTTCATGAAATTCTGAATAAAATGGACCTTGCCGGCAAAGAACCGAACAAAATGGCAAAAACAATGTCATGGCTTAAAACAAACATTATGATGACCGCTATGGGCGACGATTCAACTGTTGCCGACCTTATTACTGACGGTTGCAATATGGGTGTAAAATCCCTTTCACGTTATCTCAATCAGTATAAGGAAGCGGAACCTTTTGCAAAGGATTTAACCCGTCGTCTTATCGACCTTGAGCATCAGCTTACAATAGATGTAAGACCTTATCTGTAACTAAAAAAGGCAGAACCACCGTTCTGCCTTTTTTTGTTTAAAATCCGCGGGATGCACCGCCGCCACCGGATGAACCTCCACCGAAGCCGCCAAAGCCGCCTCCGCCCGATGAGCCGCCACCAAAACCACCGCCGCCACGACCGAAGCCGCCTGGGAAACCATAGAATCTGAATCCGCCTCTTCTGCCGCCGCGTCCGCCGGTTATGGAAAGGTACAGTATTATAACCACAATAAGAACAATTATCTCTCCTATTTCCGAGTTGTCCTCATCTTCCATTTCTTCAAGTAAAACAGGGTCGTCAATTCCTGCAATTATCATATCATAAAGCCTTTTTATTCCTGCATCGTAATTATTATCTTTAAGATACGGAATTGCATACTCATCAATAAGTCTGCCGCATTTGGCATCGTTAAACGTGCCTTCAAGTCCACGTCCGACTTCTATACGGATTTCTCTGTCCCCTGTTGATACCAGAATCAAAAGACCGTTATCCTTATCTGCATTACCTATTCCCCATGAACGGAAAAGCCTGTTTGAGTAGGTTTCAATATCCATACCGTCAAGGCTTGTTACGGTGACAACCACAACCTGTGTACCGTCACCACTGTAAGTTTTACTGGTTTTGTTTATATGTTCTTCCGTTGCCGGAGAAAGCACATTTGCATAGTCATTTGCATAATTACTGCCTGGGGACGGAATTTCCGCCGATACTGCTACCGAAAGAATGCATATAAACAATAAAGACTGCAAAAACCGCTTAATCATTGAAAGCTCACCTGCGGAGCTGTTTCAGCACCGGATGCTGCTTCGAAAAGTGACATCTGGTCAAATCCGAACATTCCCGCAAAAATAACGTTCGGGAATTTTCTTATTAATTTGTTATATTCAGTTGCCGCCGCGTTATAGTCCTGACGGGCAATGTTAATTCTGTTTTCTGTGCCTGCAAGCTCATCCTGAAGTGCAATGTAGCTTGGTGTTGATGTTATTGTGGGATAGTTTTCAACAACCACCATAAGTCTTGACAGAGCGGATGAAAATTCGCCTGCAGCTTCCGCTTTTTCACTTACAGAGCCTGCACCTGCATATTTTGCTCTTGCCTCAGTTACGGAATTTATAACGTTCTGTTCGTGTGCACTTGCACCTTTAACCGTTTCCACAAGGTTTGGAACAAGGTCAAATCTGCGCTGGAGCTGTGTTTCTATGTTGGAAAATGCAGTTTCCGCGTTCGCCTGTGCATTAACCATGCCGTTATACACCCCTGCAAGAAGTGCGATAAGAATTACAGCAATTACAACAACAGCTATAATTATTTTTACTGATTTTTTCATATTATTACCTCCTAATCAGGATTTGATGCAAACTCGTTTACTGCACCGAGCATTGCATTTATATTTTCTTTAAGAACTGTAGACTGAACTACGCCATTACGTTCAAGGGCATAATTACGCTCGTCATATGTGAGATAACGTGCAGTTACGGTTGTTCCGTCATAATATTTAAACACCAGTTTCGCCACTTCGGTGCCGCCGTTTACATTTTTTGCAAATCCGCTTACTTCAACACCTATCATTGACTGATATGCAGTTTTGAATTTTTCAAGATTTGCGTTTTTACCGTCTACAGTTACTTTTTTATTCTGATCATTGCCGCTCAGAGTAAATGTATGGGTACTTCCGCCACCGGAAACTGTGATTTCCGAAACAACATACATATCTATTATATGAGCATATCTTTCTATCAGGCGAAGCACCTGTACAGTTTCAAGAGAACTGTAAATCTCACTGCTTTGTTCAAAAACAAAGTTTTTACCTTTAATCATTGCATATACGCCGCCGGTTTCTGTTCTGTTACCGTACAAAACTGTATAGCTGCCACCGTCGGTTTCAAGTTCAAGCACATACCGCGGACTGCCAAGTCCGTATTTTGCAAGATTTTTCGGGTTATCCTCAACATAGCGGCTTACGGCAATCATTCCCATATTTTCCGCAAGTTCATCAAGTGCGCCGCTTTGTACGGATGCATATTCCGGATATGTCATAACATAAGAAGTAAACATTGAGAATTTATTTTTCTCATCTTCATTAAGTCTTCTTATGTTTACAACCGGAGTGCCGTTTCTTGTTATGTTAAGTTTATTTATGCTTGTAATATCTGCGCTTGCAACCACGTTCGGTCTGTAGTCGTTGACTTCTTTCATAAATATTGAAATACGTCCGCTCGGCATTAGGTAAACCCTGCCGGTTTCTTTATGCAAAACGAAATATCCTTCGCCTCCGACCATCTTGTTACCTATATGGAGTGTGTTTTTTGTTCCGCCGCCGGAAATCTCCATAACAGCTGAAGGGGTTTCAACGCCATACTGTGAAATATCGGGGTTTTCAATTTCTCTTTCAGCCTGCGGATTTGCAAACATAACAATGGCGTTTGCCATGGTTTCCATTGAAAACTCTACGTTTTCATAACCTTTAAATGTATATCCGTCATTTGACTTTACCATTGTATATTCGTCCTGCGGATTTTTAACATATACTGTTTCAATATCTGCCACATTCATCTGATACAACAGTACACCGGACGGCTTTTCATCTGCCGGAATGTCTGCTGTGTTTTCAGGGATATTGACAACCCATATATATGCACCGACAAGAAGTGCAATTACCGCTACGCTTATTATGATGTTGCGCACGAGTTTATCCTTTACCCACATTATAAGTATCTCCTCTTAAGCCATATTGTTATTCCTACAGCAAGAATTATTGCCGGGAAAATAAACACGAGTGAGTAGTACATAACGTTTATTCCGGTTTTTGTAAGGTTTGTTATTTTACCTTCGGTTACTACTTTAGGTGCAATTTTAAGGTTTCCGCCGTTATCTGTAAGATATGATACAGCAGAAGAGATAAGCTGCGCATTACCCGGATACTGTGCCGAAAATTCAACCGCAGATGCCGAACCGATTACCATTACCTTGCTGTTTTCTTTTTCAGAAAGAACTGCCATGCCGACAGGACCCATATCGTCCCCTTCTTCATATGCGGCAGTTTCCGCATCAAGATTTGCTTTACCGACAGATTTATCACTTGAAGTTATAAGTACTGTTGGAACAGCATTCTGCGCATTTGATTTCTGAACATCATATCCAACGCTTTCGTTGAACAGAACTGGTGTTTTTTGTGAAATAACGCTTGCTGTGATTTCATGCTGCTGAGCATCCGCCATAATTGCAAACGGAATTCCGTTATACATTTTATCGGCATCATGTTCAACAACAATGGCTGCTGTTTTTTCAATTCCCCATTCTGCAAGGTAAGCTTCAAGTCTTGGAAGATCAGGTGTTCCCGCAGTGGTAATCACCATAAGGTTACCGCCACCCTGCAAAAATGCATTTATTTTTTCACATTCCTCTGCAGTATAATCCGCTGCCGGAATACATGAAACAAGTGTCATTGCATCGGCAGGAATTTCGCTGTTGAGTATGTTTAATGTCTGCACCTTATATCCCTGTTCACCAAGGAGAGTATTGAGATACGAAAGTGTTGCTTCGCTGTGTCCTTCAAGGATATATACAACCGATTCCTCGCTTGTACCTGTTAAGGTTACAACTGCATTGGTAAGCTTCATTTCAAGGTCAAAATTATATTTATTTTCACCCTGAACAGTTGAAAGCTCTTGTTTATAGAGCGAAGATGCAGATACTATTTTATATCTGTCGGCATATTCAAGAACCACGTCGCCAACATGAAGTGTTTCGCCTTTGGCAATGTATGCATATAAAACCGACTGATTTTTTTCAACATCAATATAAGATACTTTGAAGTTTGCGTTCATTGCACTGTATCTGTCAAGATATTCAGCAATTTCAAGATTAATCTCATCTTTTTTGCCTACAACCTTTACGTTTATGATTTTATCCAGGCTTTTCATAACCGTTTGTGTCTGCTCGGTTATTTCAAATTTCTGCGAGCGTGTCATATCAAGCTTTAAGTTTATCTTTGCAGCAAGTGCCGTTACGATAAGATTAATAAAAATTACAGCTATAATAACCACCGCTGTTACTATAAGGGAATTAAATTTGAATTTTGTGTTTTTACTGTTCATTCTTTTCCCTCCTTAGTTAAAACGGCGTTTTTCAATGTTTCTTGCTGTTAAGAAAAGAGTAGCAAAAACAACGCTTACATAATATACTATATTCGGCAGGTTAAGAAGACCTATCTGGAAATCTTCAAAACGTTTCAAAACAGAGAACCAGTCAAGAATATTCTTAATCCATACAACACTCACACCTGATGTAAGGCTGTCCCAGCTGTAGAGCACAAACAGTACAATAAATGTGAGGATTGCGGAAACAACCTGGCTTTCCGTACATGAGGAAATAAATACCCCGATTGCGATAAACACCGACCAAACAAGAATAAACCCGATGTATGAGCCTATTACTTCACTTAAAATCGGTTTGCTTATTGCAAAGAAAATGAACGGGAAAATAAATGTCACTGCAAGCGATATAAGAAATACTGCAAGTGCCGCAAAATATTTTCCAAGTACAATTTCCGATACATTGACCGGTGCAGTCAGAAGAAGCTGGTCTGTTTTTTTATTTTTTTCTTCCGCAAAAAGCTGCATTGTTATTACCGGTACGATAAACAGACATATCATGTTAAGCGGTGACAAAATGTACGCCACGGATGCTACCTGATAATACACCATTCCCTGCACGAAATAAAGTGCCGACAGTGCAAAAAATGCACTCATAAATATGTATCCTATTGGTGTAAGGAAATAGTTGCGAAGTTCTTTTTTGAAAATTGCTTTCATTATTCACTCGCCTCCGTTTCTGCCAAACCTGTGGCTTTTATGAATACTTCTTCAAGTGTATGCTCAACAGGTCTGAGCATAAGTACATCAACGCCGCTACCCGCAAGTGTTTTTACGATATCTGCTCTTTTATCCGTATCGGTTGTGATTTTAACGTCAACCGTGCCGGATTCTGTATGTCCCATATTTTCAACTCTGCCAAAGTTTCCTAAAATATCTTTTATATTGCTGAAGCTGCTGCGCACGCGGATGAGATATTCGCCTTTGCCTACGCCCGACAGATTTTCAAGTGTGTCCATTGCCGCAATTTTTCCGTTATTGATAATAATAACCCTGTCGCATATTGCCGCAACTTCCTGCAAAATATGGGTGCTTAAAATGATTGTTCTTTTTTCGCCGAGTTTTTTGATTACACTGCGGATTTCAATAATCTGCCCCGGGTCAAGACCAACTGTAGGTTCGTCAAGTACAAGCACCTCCGGACTTCCGATAAGCGCCTGCGCAAGCCCTACTCTCTGTTTATATCCTTTGGAAAGGTTTTTGATAAGACGTCCGGCAACTTTCCCTATATCAACAGTTGCCATAACCTCTTCAATATGCTTTTCCTTATCTTCCTGTACCCCTTTTAAATCATAAACAAAGCTAAGGTATTCATACACAGTCATATCAAAATAAAGCGGTGGCTGTTCCGGGAGATACCCGATACGTTTTTTAACTTCGTTCGGATTTTCAAGTATGCTGTAGCCGCACACCTTTGCCTCTCCGCTTGTGGAAGAAATATATCCCGTTAAAATATTCATTGTTGTGGATTTTCCTGCACCGTTAGGTCCGAGAAAACCAACAACCTCGCCACGGTTAATTTCAAATGAAATACCTTTTACTGCCTCGTTTTCTCCATATTTTTTCACAAGGTCTTTTATTTCAATAACAGTTTCCAATGTTATTCACCTTCTTTTACAATGTTTCTTATGCAAAGCTCGTCCAGCTGTTTTGCATCAACAACGTCGGGATCACCTGACATAAGCTCGGATGCATTCTGCACTTTCGGGAATGCAATAACGTCACGGATTGAATCTTTACCGAGAAGAAGCATTACAAGTCTGTCAAGACCGTATGCCATACCGCCGTGCGGAGGTGCACCGTATTTGAATGCTTCCATAAGGAATCCGAATCTGTCCCATGCCTGTTCGGTGGTAAATCCGAGTGCATTAAACATTCTCTGCTGAAGGTCACGGTCAAAAATTCTTATGCTTCCGCCGCCAAGCTCAACGCCGTTAAGAACGATATCGTAAGCTTTTGCTCTTGCCTGTTCCGGATGAGTTTCAAGAAGGTCTATATCTTCATCCATCGGTGATGTGAACGGATGATGTTTTGCAACATATCTGTCTTCTTCCTCGCTGTATTCGAAAAGCGGGAATTCAGTAACCCAAAGGAGGTTGTACTGATTTTTATCAAGCATATCGAATTTTTTTGCAATATGAAGACGAAGTGCGCCAAGTGCATCAAACACGATTTCGTTTTTATCGGAAACAATGAAAATTCCGTCGCCTACTTCTGCGCCTGTAAGTGCAAATATATCACTGAGTTCTTTTTCGCTTAAGAATTTAGCAACTGATGATTTAATACCGTCAGCTGTTTTTATAATCCATGCAAGACCTTTGGCTCTGTAGGTTTTTACAAATTCGCCAAGTGCATCAAGCTCTTTACGTGAGAATTTTTCGCCAAGCCCTTTTGCATTTATTGCGCGTACGCTGCCGCCTGATTCAAGGCTTGATGAGAATACTTTAAATTCAGATCCTCTAAGAGCATCGGACAAGTCAACAAGCTCCATACCGAAACGTGTGTCCGGTTTGTCGCTGCCGAAACGTTCCATAGCTTCTTTATACGGCATTCTCTGGAAAGGTGTTTTAACATCAACGTCAAGCACTTCTTTGAATACTTTTTTGATGAAGCCTTCGTTCATTGCAATAACGTCATCCACTTCAACGAAAGACATTTCAAGGTCAATCTGTGTGAATTCCGGCTGTCTGTCGGCACGAAGGTCTTCGTCACGGAAGCATTTTACAATCTGCATATATCTGTCATATCCGGCAATCATAAGCAGCTGTTTGTAAAGCTGCGGTGACTGCGGAAGCGCATAGTAGCTGCCCGGATGAACACGGCTTGGTACAAGATAGTCTCTTGCGCCTTCCGGTGTGCTTTTTGTAAGAACCGGAGTTTCAATTTCAGTAAAGCCGTTCTGGTCATAATAATCTCTTGCAATTTTTGTGATTCTGTGACGTGTTACCATACATTTCTGAAGTTCCGGACGTCTTAAATCAAGATATCTGTATTTAAGTCTTATTTCATCCTTAACGTTTGTATCGTCTTCAATCTGTACTGGAAGTGCTTCGGATTTATTGAGAATACGAAGTTCAGTCACTTCAATTTCAATTTTACCTGTTTTAAGCTTATCGTTAACCGCACCTGTTCTTGCACGTACTGTACCTACAGCCGCAATAACATATTCAAGATGAACTGTTTTTGCCTTTTCAAGAATTTCAGCCGGAGTTTCAGCAACAAGCTGAACGATGCCGCTGATGTCTCTTAAATCTATAAAAACAAGGCTTCCGATATCTCTTACTTTTCCTGCCCATCCCATTACAGTAACCTGCTGTCCGATTTCAGCCTCTGTAATCTGTGCACATCTGTGAGTTCTTTTAAGTCCTGCAAGTGTATCCATTCTTCTATCATCCTTTTCTTAAGTATTTGTCTATTTCGTTAAGTATTATTTCCTGAGTTTCGCCGCTTTCCATATGTTTAAGGGCGCATTTGCCGCTTTCAATTTCGTTGTCGCCAAGAACAATCGTATATTCGGCACCGATTTTATCGGCATATTTCATCTGCGCTTTAAGTCCCCTGCCCATACAGTCACGAACTGCGCTGATGCCTTTCTTACGAAGGTCAGCAACAAGTTTTACGCCGTAATCCACGGCTTTGTCACCAAGCTCGCAAACGAAAATCTTCGGCACGGGTTTGCCGGGAATTTCAATTCCCTGTGCCTGCATTGTAAGAAGAAGTCTTTCAAGTCCAAGCCCGAATCCGATACCCGGTGTGGGGTGTCCTCCAAGCTGCTCAACAAGCCCGTCATATCTTCCGCCGCCGCAAACTGTGCTTTGTGCACCAAGGCTGTCGGATTTTATTTCAAACACCGTTTTTGTATAGTAATCAAGTCCGCGTACGATGCCTGAATCTATATTATACTCAATGCCAAGCAAATCAAGCGTGTGTTTAACTCCGTCAAAATGCTCCTGACATTCATCGCAGATATAATCAAGAAGTACGGGTGCATCTTTGACAAGCTCGCCGCATGACGGGTCTTTACAGTCAAGTATTCGCATCGGGTTTTTATCAAATCTTGTTTTACATGTCGGGCAAAGGCTATCGTATTTCTGCGCAAGAAATTCTTTAAGCGCTTTATTATATTTTGCTCTGCACTCCGGACAACCGATGCTGTTTATATTAAGTGTCAGTCCTTTAAGGCCGAGTCTGTTAAAGAATTCCATTGCAAGCGATATGATTTCCGCATCAATACGGAAATTACTGCTTCCGAAAGCTTCAATACCGAACTGACGGAACTCTCTGTATCTTCCTGCCTGAGGTTTTTCGTTTCTGTAGCAGGTTATAAGATAAAACAGCTTTATGGGAAGAGCGCCCGCAAGAAGTGAATGTTCAAGCACACTTCTTACTGTTCCTGCCGTACCTTCGGGACGAAGCGTTATGCTTCTGCCACCTTTATCCGTAAAGGTGTACATTTCCTTTTGCACAACGTCGGTTGTATCACCCACACCTCTTGCAAAAAGGTCGGTATATTCAAATACGGGAATTCTTATTTCATCAAATCCGAAATCCCTGCAGACTTCTTTTGCCGTTTTTTCAATATAATCCCATTTATAGGAATCTTCAGGCAAAATGTCATATGTGCCTTTAAGAGCTTTGATTTTTTCCATTGTTATATCATCCTTTATTCAATTGTGTCAATTAAATTCTGTATAAACGAAAGCATTGCATCAAGGTCAGCTTCTGCCTTTTCAACACTGTCGGCTCTGGTTCCGAAATAGAACTTGATTTTCGGTTCTGTTCCCGACGGACGAGCCGCACACCATGCTTCGCCATCCATTTCAAACAGAAGAACGTTTGATTTTGGCAAATTTATAGAAGCTGTCTCGCCTGTTGCCAGATTTGTTTTTGTACGGGCCGAAATATCGGTAAAGTAATTAACTGTATGACCTGCAACCGTTTTCGGCGGATTATTTCTTATTCCTGCCATTATACGTTTTATCTTTTCAACGCCTTCAATACCCTCAAGAGTTATTGACATAAGACGTTCCCTGTAGGTGCCGTATTTTTCATACAGCTCCATAAGTGCATCATAAAGGCTCATTCCTTTAAGGCTGTAGAATGCCGCCATTTCAGCAATAAGCATTGACGCAACAACAGCGTCCTTATCCCTTGCATATGTTCCCACAAGATAGCCGTAGCTTTCTTCAAATCCAAGAAGATATTCATGGCTACCGGTTTTTTCAAATTCTTTTATTTTTTCGCCAATGAACTTAAAGCCCGTCAGCACGTTCATAACCTCTACGCCGTATGCCTTACATATTGCATCGGACATATAGCTTGTTACAACCGTTTTAATTACAACGCCGTTATCGGGCAGATTATTTACCGCTTTTCTTGACGAAAGCACATATTCCGTAAGGAGTGCGCCTACCATATTTCCTGTAAGGGCAATATATTCCCCGTCGGTTTTTCTTACTACAACACCAATTCTGTCGCAGTCGGGGTCTGTGCCGAAGATAAAGTCAATATCTTCTTTTTCTGCAAGCTCTATTGCAAGGTCAAATGCACTTCTTTCTTCCGGATTGGGAGATTTGACCGTCGGAAACGTTCCGTCAGGTTCAATCTGTTCATTCACAAGATAAACGTTTTTAAATCCAACCTCATCAAGAATTCTGCGAACGGGAATGTTGCCGCTGCCGTGAAGAGGTGTATATATCATTTTGAATTTATCTGCCGCAATTTTAACCGCTTCGGGATTAAGCTGCTGTTTTTTAACTTCAGCAAGGTAAGCATCATCAAGCTCATCACCGAAAACAGTTATAAGACCGGATGCTACCCCATCTTCCATACTGCAGGTTTTTGCGCCTTCAAAAATATCCGTTTTTTCAATACGTGCAAGCACCTTATCCGCATCTTCCGGAGCAAGCTGGCTACCATCTGCGCCGTATACTTTATACCCGTTATATTTTGGCGGGTTATGACTTGCCGTGATCATAATTCCGGCAGCACATCCATAATGTCGCACTGCAAACGAAAGTTCCGGCACCGGACGAAGACGGTTTGAAAGATATACCTTGATGCCGTTTGCCGCAAGCACACATGCCGCTTCTCTTGCAAATACATCAGAGTTTATTCTTGAGTCATAAGAGATTGCAACGCCCATTTCCTTTCCGTCCGGGAAATTATTAATTATATAGTCTGCAAGTCCCTGAGTGGTCTTTTTAACTACATACACATTCATCCTGTTTGTTCCGGCACCAAGCACACCGCGCAGGCCCGCTGTACCGAACTCCAGGTCTTTATAAAATCTATCTTCAATTTCATTTTCATCATTTGTAATAGCTTCAAGCTCCGCTTTGGTTTTTTCATCAACTGCATCGGAAGAAAGCCACAAATTATAAGACTGTTTATACGTCATACTTTCACCTTCCCTTAAGATAGTATACCAAGATATATTATATAATAATTATATAATAAAGTCAATATTTTTACTCTTTTCAATAACAAAAAAGCAGAAGAAACATCTTCTGCTTATGATATGTATTTGCAATTTTATTTATTCGCTGTACGGACCGCCGAAAACAATGCCAAGCCATTCAATACTCAATTTTAGCCACGACTGAATATGCTCTCTTATTTCTCTGCAATCCTCCCCACAGACCTCAAGTGTTGCAATCGAAACACCATGTCCGCCACGCGGATAAAGATGCATTTCAAATTCAATATTATGTTCACGAAGCGCCGATGCAAACAGCATTGTATTTTCAACCGGTACACCAGCATCATCAACGTTATGGAAAATAAACGTTGGCGGTGTTTTATCCGAAACCTGTTTTTCAAGTGACATAAATTCAAGCAATTCAGGGCTTGCATCCTCGCCAAGAAGATTGTTAAAACTGCCCCTATGAGCTTTGTCACCGCTTGAAATTACCGGATAGCACAAAATAAGTCCGTTCGGTTTGTTTTTGCCCTTTTCCATTCCCGGCACGTTCATAAGAAAATCTTTATCCCAATGCACACCAAGACTTGCCGCAACATGACCGCCTGCCGAAAATCCGATAACAAAAATTTTATTTTCGTCAATACCCCATTTTTCCGCATTGTCACGAATAATACACATTGCTCGTGTTACATCATAAAGCGGCTGCGGATGTTTGTTGGGTGCAACGCTGTAATCAAGCACAAACGCATGGTAGCCTGCCGCATTATAGCTTAATGCAATGCACTGTGCTTCTCTTGGTGAAGTGTATGCATATCCACCGCCCGGGCAAACAAGAATTGCCCCGCGTTTCGGTTTGTTTTCAAGCACATATACTTCAAGCCCGGGACGAAATTCCGGATTCTGTCCGTTATATTCAAGTCCTTCCCAAATATCTATTCTTTCGTGTATCATAGCTATCATCTCCTTTAAATACACTATCATTCTATATCAATTATCTGCAATTGTCAATTATTATCTTGATTATTTTGGCAAAATAGTATATAATTTTTCTGTAAACTTTTATAAAGGATGATAGTACTTGAAAATATATTTTGACAATGCAGCAACAACGGCCGTGTGCAGCGAGGCAGCAGATGCCGTTCTTTCAGCAATGACAGACACCTACGGCAACCCGTCGTCCCTGCATCTTATGGGAATGGATGCCGAAAATATTATAAAAAATGCAAGAGCTGAAATTGCAAACAAACTCTCTGTTCCTGCTGAATGTATTTATTTTACATCGGGCGGAACAGAAAGCAACAATACAGCTATTTTCGGTTCATGCCTTAAAACAAACCTTAAAGGCAACCGCATAATAACCACAAAAGCGGAGCACCCTGCCGTTCTTGAACCTTTCAAGGTTCTTGCAGGAAAAGGCTTTGACGTGCAGTATATAAATCTTCTGCCAAGCGGCATAATTGACCTTGCACATCTGGAAAGCCTACTTACTCCCGATACAGTTTTTGTAAGCATCATGGGTATAAATAACGAAACCGGATGCACGATGCCGGTTGCTGATGCAGTAAGCCTTATCCGCAGAAAAAGCCCGAATGCACTTATCCATAGCGATATGGTGCAGGCTTTTTGTAAGGTCCCCATGGCTGATGTTGACTTAGCATCCATAAGCAGTCACAAGGTGCACGGACCGAAAGGAATTGGCGCACTTTACATCAAAAAAGGTGTACATATAAATCCGCTTATGTTTGGCGGCGGTCAGGAAAAGCATTTCCGTTCGGGAACGGAAAATGTGCCCGGCATTGCAGGGTTTGGTGCTGCAGTTAAAAAAGCCGATATTGCAAAGGATAATGAGCATACCGCTATGCTTAAAAATGCACTTATAAATGCGATTTCCGACATTCCCGATATACAGATAAACGGCGAGGGTACATCTTCTCACGTGCTTAATGTTTCATTTAAAGGCGTACGCAGTGAGGTGTTCCTACATACACTTGAATCAAACGGAATTATGGTATCCTCCGGCTCGGCATGTTCTTCAAATAAACCAAGTCCGTCGCACGTACTTACGGCAATGGGCGTTGACCATAAGGCTATCGACAGTGCAATAAGATTCAGTTTTTCTGTTTATAATACAATTGATGAGATTAATTTCTGCGCCGATGTTATAAAGAAAGAATTACCCGTCTTACGCAGAATTATGAGGTGAGATTTTGGAAACTAAAGTTATTTTTTCGGATGATACTGCCGGTCTTAGAGAAGCGGGCGAAATCATAAGCAGCGGCGGCCTTGTTGTATTCCCTACCGAGACGGTATACGGAATAGGCGCCGACGGACTTAATGAACATGCAATTAAAAATATATACATAGCAAAAGGCAGACCCTCGGATAATCCGCTGATACTGCATACAAACAGTATTGAAAAAGCTGAAAAAATCGGATACATAAACCCAATGGCAAGAAAGATTTTTGAAGCCTTTTCGCCCGGTCCCGTAACTGTTGTTGTGAAAAAAAGGGATATTGTCCCCCTTGCCGCAACAGGCGGTCTTGATACGGTTGCAATCCGTATTCCGTTGTCAGAAACAGCGCGTGCGCTTATTGAATATTCCGGTGCATATATTGCCGCACCGAGCGCCAATATTTCAGGGCGCCCGAGTCCTACAACTGCAAGTCACGTTATTGAGGATTTAAGCGGCAGAGTTGATATGATTATTGACGGCGGCGACGCCGACATCGGTATTGAATCCACAGTTATTGATACAACGGGTGATTACCCGGTTATCTTGCGTCCCGGCAAGGTAACTCTTCCCGATTTACAAAAGCTTTTCCCGGATGCTTCGGCAGAAAAGCATATGAAAGAAAATACCGAAGGGTATAAACCTAAAAGTCCGGGTATGAAATATAAGCATTATGCACCAAAAGCAAAGGTTATTGTTTTTGAGGACAATGCGCAAACAAAGATAAAAGCCGAGCTTGAAACAATAAAGAGTAGTGGCAAAAAAGCGGCTGTTTTCTGCCGCACATCTTCGGAATATGATGCTGATTTTACAGTAAAATGGCAGGACAGTGCCGATATGGCAAGACTTCTTTTCTCGTCGCTTCGCGAATTTGACAAAATGGGTGCAGATGTTATTTTATGTGAAGCTCCCGATAACGATGCCATGGGCGAAAGTGTAAGAAATAGGCTGTACAAATCCGCAGGATACGATATAAGATAAATAAAAACCTCCCACTTGGGAGGCTTTTTTATACCCCATTTAAAACAACGCTATGTCAGCAGGGTTTAAGATAAAATAGTTTGGAACGGACAAGCTGAGTCCCGAAGCTGTACACAGGTACTGCGAGAGGCGAAGATTGTTCGTAGCGCAAATGCTTTAATACAATAAGAAACTCGCCGGAATCCGGCGAGTTTCTTTCATTAATATTTATTTTATCTTGAAAAATAAACTTTGATTTTTCTTTAAACCGCAT